>NZ_JAASHD010000003.1:0-5780 GCF_019734375.1 Clostridium sp. K04 | reverse complement strand
GATGAGTAACTTCGATTTGCCAAATTAAAATTTGGAATCTCAGTTAATTTTAAAATTTCAGTTATAATGTAAAACCTCCAATAATATTATTAAGTATACTAATATTTGTGAGGTATCTTTTTATGAAAAAAAATATATTATACTTTTCGATTTTATCAATAATATCCTTTTTTCTATTAACTACACTCTATCTTAATAATACATATTCGGAATTTGATTCAACCAATGTTCGTAATAATATATATGTCTTATCATCAGATACATTAGGTGGTAGATTAGCTGGTAGCACCGAAAACTTAGTTGCTGCAGAAATAATAAAAAATAGATTTATTGATTATGGATTAAAAACTTTAAATGGTGATGGCAATTATACTCAAGATTTTAATACTATTTGTCCTGTAACTACAAATACTTCTCCATACTTGAAAATTGAATATAACGGAGATACTGAAGAAGAACTTCAATATGGGGTTGACTTTAAAGAAGATATGATTAATTTTAAAAATAATACTTTTTCATTTTCAAAGTCTGATAAAATAAACTCTTATTTATCTTATCTTGATATAACATGTGATGATGGAACATTTTTATTATATGTTCCAAAAGATAATAATTTTTCATTTAGAAGCTCATTTTTCAGTGATTTCGCAAAAGATGCTGTAATTATGGTTTCACAAAATGCTTTTGATAAAATAACTTCTAGTTTAAATGAAGGAAAACAAATTTCAATTCATGTTCCATTTGAGGAAGAAGAAAAAACAATATCTAATGTTATTGGTGTAATCAAAGGGTCTAATTCTTCCCTTTCCCCATTTATAATTACAGCTCACTATGACCATCTTGGAAAGGATGGATTAGGTACTAGTTATTCTGGGGCCTTAGATAATGCCTCTGGTACTTCATTTATATTAGAATTAAGTAGAAGTCTTTCAACTTATGGAAAACCTGAAAGAGATATTATTTTTGTTGCTTTAAATGCTGAAGAATTTGGTCTTTTAGGCTCTAAAGCCTTTGCTGAAGAAAATTTATTTAATATTCAAGATTCAAAAGTCATAAATTTTGATATGATTGGTAGTGCTGATTATCCTATAAGCTTAATGCAAGGAAGTAAATTTAAAAATACAGATTCAGAATTGCTAGAATCTATAAAATCTATATGTAAGGATAATTCAATAGATTATGAGGTTTTATATGAGGATTCAAGTGATCATGCAAGCTTTAATAATTTAAATATTGATGCATTGAGCTTCTGTCATAGTGATAAAACACGAATTCATACACCAGAAGATACAATAGATTATATAGATACATCTTCTATAGATACAGTTTATAAAATAGTTGAAACAGAAATAAAAACTTCTTGTTATAGTGGATTAACAAGGTTCATTTATAGTCAAAATTCTATTACTTTAATATCAATAGTTTTAATACTATTAATTATATGGGGTATTTTTTCTAAGAATAAGTTTTTACTTCATAAAAATAGCTCAATACTTTTTAGAGCAATTGCCTTAATTGCAGTAATATCTGCTACTATATTCTATATTAAAGGATATACTAGTGCATTAATTATTGCATTAATATTTGGTTTTTCAATAATATTTATTACATTAATGAGACTTAATTCAAAATCAAGATAAATAAAAATAACAGCTAATAAAATTAGCTGTTATTTTTATTATTTTGATATACTTTTTAAATAAGTAGTAATAAATTGATCAATTTCTCCATTCATAACGGCATTAACATTTGCAGTTTCCTCATTGGTTCTATGATCTTTAACCATATTATATGGATGGAATACATATGATCTTATTTGACTTCCCCATCCCATATCTTTAAGTTCCCCAGTTAAATCTTCTATTTTTTCTTTATGAGCTCTTTCTTTAAGCTCTATAAGCTTAGATTTAAGCATAGACATTGCTGTATCCCTATTTGCAAATTGACTTCTTTCATTTTGACATTGAACTATGATACCTGTAGGAATATGTGTAATTCTAATTGCAGATTCAGTCTTATTGACATGTTGCCCACCAGCTCCACTTGCTCTAAATGTATCTACTTTTAAATCTTCTTGTCTTATATCTATATCTTGATCTTTAGTAAGTTCAGGCAATACTTCAATTGATGCAAATGATGTTTGTCTTTTACCATTTGCGTTAAATGGAGAAATTCTTACTAGTCTATGAACTCCCTTTTCAGCTTTAAGGTATCCATATGCAAACTCTCCTTTTACTCTCAATGTTGCACTCTTTATTCCAGCTTCATCACCTTCAAGTAAGTCTAGAGTTTCAACTTTATACCCCTTCTTTTCACACCATCTTGTATACATTCTAAGAAGCATAAGCGTCCAGTCATTAGCATCACTTCCACCAACACCAGCATGTAAACTTAATATAGCATCATTTTTATCATATTCCCCTGATAATAAAAGTTCAATTTTATATTCTTCAATTAGCTTTTCAATATCCCTGATTTCAGAAATAACCTCATTAACTGTTTCCTCATCATCCTCTGCAAGTTCAGCTAATACTTCGACATCATCTAATCTTCTTACTAAACTTTCATATCTATCTATTCTATCTTTAATTCCTTTACTTTCCTTAGTAACTTCTTCGGCTCTTTTAACATCATCCCAAAAACCTTTTTCTTGCATTTGAAGCTCAAGTTCTTGAAATCTTTTTTCTAGGCTTTCCTTGTCAAAGTGAAGCCCCCATTTCTTTTAATGTTTCTTTTAAGCCACTAACCTTTGAAAGTTCTTGTTCTAACTTGATTAACACAAAAATCACCCCTTTGAATTAGTTAAGAGTTTTTAGTTAGTACTCTATTGAGAAAATTCAGCCTAGGCTGAATTTATTTAAATATATATTTAAGAAACTCCCAAAGGAGTTTCCACCTTAACTACTAACTTAATAAAAAAGTGCCCTTTAGGCACTTTTTTATTATGCTTCTCTTCCACAACAATTCTTATATTTTTTTCCACTACCACAAGGGCATAAGTCGTTTCTTCCAAACTTATGATCATTTCTTACTGGTTCTTTTTTTAAGCTCTTATCATCTTCTCCATGACTTGCTGAAGTTTCTTCTGCAACCTTTTCTCTTTCAACTGGTCTTTCAACTCTTACATGGAATAAGAATTTAACTGTTTCAAGCTTAATTCCCTCAATCATTTCTTCAAACATTGCACTACCTTCCATTTGGTATGCTTGAATTGGGTCTTGTTGCTTATATGCTCTTAATCCCATTCCTTGTTTTAAATGATCCATGTTATCTATATGAGCCATCCATTTTTGATCAACAACTCTTAAAAGAACTACTCTTTCAATTTCTCTTAATTGTTCTTCACCAAATTCAAGTTCTTTACCCTTATATATATTCATAACAGTTTCAGTTAGCTTATCTTTTATTTGTTCATTAGATAAATCTGCTAATTCTTGTACAGTTACAATACCGTGTGGTAAACAAATTTCCTCTAAATATTGAAGTAATGTTTTGATTTCAGCTTCTATATCTTGAACGTCTCCACTTAAATGTGAATTAACAGCATCAGATATAACTTCTTGAATCATTCCTTCTATTTGCTCTTTTAAATTCTTACCTTCTAAAACTTCAGTTCTTTGTCTATAAATAACTTCTCTTTGAAGATTCATAACATCATCATATCCAAGAAGGTTCTTTCTTATGTCAAAGTTATTTCCTTCAACCTTCTTTTGAGCATTTTCTATAGCCTTAGTAACCATTTTACTTTCTATAGCTTCAGTTTCTTCAAGACCTAATTTATCAATAATTCCTTGAATCTTTTCTGAACCAAATATTCTCATTAAATCATCTTCTAAAGAAATGAAGAATATAGATTCACCTGGATCCCCTTGACGACCTGATCTACCTCTAAGCTGATTATCTATTCTTCTTGATTCATGTCTTTCAGTACCAAGAACCTTTAATCCACCTGCTTCTCTAACTCCTTCACCAAGCTTAATATCAGTACCTCTACCAGCCATATTAGTAGCTATAGTAACCATACCTAATTCTCCTGCATGAGAAATTATTTCGGCTTCTTGTGCATGATATTTAGCATTAAGCACTTGATGCTTAATTCCTCTCTTCTTTAATAAAGAAGAAATATATTCAGATTTATCAACACTTGCTGTACCAACAAGTACTGGTTGACCCTTTTCATGTGATTTTACTATTTCTTCAACTATAGCTTTATACTTACCAGATTGATTTTTATAAACCATATCTGATTGGTCAATTCTTTGAACTGGTTTATTAGTTGGTATTACTATAACATCAAGATTATATATTTCTCTAAATTCATTTTCTTCAGTTAATGCAGTACCAGTCATTCCTGATAATTTAGCATACATTCTGAAATAATTTTGGAATGTAATTGTTGCTAAAGTTTTTGACTCTCTTTGAATTTTAACATTTTCTTTAGCTTCAATTGCTTGATGAAGACCATCTGAATATCTTCTACCTTCCATAAGTCTTCCTGTAAATTCATCTATTATTACTACTTCATTATCTTTTACCATATAGTCTTTATCAGCCTTCATAGTATAGTTAGCCTTTAAAGCCTGAGTAACATAATGTTGTAATTCTAAGTTTTGAGAATCAGCATAGTTTTCTATTCCAAAATATTTTTCAGCTTTAACTATACCATCCTCAGTTAATAAAACAGCATTAGCCTTTTCATCAACATTAAAATCTTTCTCGTTTACTAGTGTTTTAACAAAATTATCAGCAACATTGTAGAACTTAGTAGACTTATCTCCCATTCCAGAAATAATAAGAGGAGTTCTAGCCTCATCTATTAAAATTGAGTCAACTTCATCCACTATACAGAAGTTAAGATCTCTTTGAACTCTGTCTTCCATATGTATTACCATATTATCTCTTAAGTAATCAAATCCGAATTCATTATTTGTTCCGTAAGTAATATCACATGCATAAGCAGCTCTTCTTTGTTCTGGTGTAATTCCATGAATTATACATCCAGTTGTTAATCCTAAGAAATTATAAAGCACTCCCATTTCTTCCATTTGAGTTTTAGCTAAATAATCATTTACTGTTATAACATGAACACCCTTGCCAGTTAATCCATTTAAATATGCTGGTAAAGTTGCAACTAATGTTTTACCTTCCCCAGTTTTCATTTCAGCAATTCTTCCTTGATGTAAAACCATCCCTCCAAGTAATTGCACTCTAAAATGCTTCATTCCAAGCACTCTGCTTGAAGCTTCTCTACAAACAGCAAATGCTTCTGGTAATAAACTATCTAAAGATTCACCTTTTTGTATTCTCTCCTTAAATTCTACAGTTTTAGCTTGTAATTCTTCATCAGTAAGCTTTTGCATTCCTTCATCTAAAGCTTCTATTTTATCTGCAATTGATTGAAGTTTTTTAACTTCTCTCTCACTATATGTTCCAAAAACTTTTTCTAAAAATCCCATAATGTATTTCCTTTCAACATTAATACTCATAAAAATGAATATAAAATTAAGTAATGGATTTAAACTTTTTATATAATTATTTAATTTATATAAAATTACCCTTCTAATGTTTTACTTAATAAATTATACCATTTATGATATTCATAATTCAACATAAATGTATATAGGTTAAACTCTTTTACTTTTATTTAACATTTAGATGAAAGGGGCTGTCGCACTAAATAATTAGTGCGAGGCCCCTTTTGCAAAAAAAAAAATAAATCCCAGACTCTATAAGCCTAGGATTTATGGTAAAATATTTTTCATGCTAACAAAAAAAATCTT
>NZ_JAASHD010000029.1:0-51666 GCF_019734375.1 Clostridium sp. K04 | reverse complement strand
ATAATCCTAATTTTCCTATTTTTTCATCTCTAATTAATATTCACTTTTTAAAAGATCAATTATGCTCATCCCTATTAGTATATTATAATAATGATTTGTATATTTAATGCTCAAATAATAAATTATTGTTATAGACTTTTTAAACTAAATAATATAACCCACAAGATATATAATTATACATCTTGTGGGTTATATTATTTCTACAAATTTCAATTAAATTTTATTATCATTATAATATTGAACTAAATTTTAATATTCTATATTATTTTCTTCACACCATTTAATTGCAATATTTCTCTCTGCTTCTTCTCTATAATCATACCAGTCATTAATTAAATCTTGATTTTCAATTTCTTGTCTTAAGCCTCTAAATGAATCTTTATTACTTAAAAGCTTTTCTTTTACTGGTATATCTTCTATTGTATTACAAAAATCAATCATCATTCCATGCTCATTAATATCATTATGTGATGGAAGTTGAATATAGTCATTTGGATTCATCTTAAAATCATGTAATGAAAGTATAAGCTCCTTTTCCCACTCTTCAAATTCTTCAATTTTATGTATATCATCAGCTTTATATGTTGCCGTACTACTATCTTCTATGTACATTATAACTCCAGTGTTCTTATTATAGTAATGTGTAAGTAGTTCCCCTTCAAACTCTATACATTCAATTACGTCATTTAAATCAGCTTTCATTTTATTATCCATTTATAATCACATCTTTCTACTTTATATTTACAAACTATATGTTATTTTATTATACATCATCTTATTGTTTTTGTATCCTTATTATATTTTTTATTAAATAAAGTCAAATTATTGACATGCATTTTTTTTTATGATACTATTGTAAAAAAATATTGTTCGTCTTGAATTTTTAAAAAGACTATAAATTTTGTTGTTTCTGACTTTAAACAACGAGATTTATAGTCTTTTTTTCTGTTGAAAATTAAGACAACTACAAAAGATAACTATGTAAGTTTAAGCTTACTAATAAAAAGGAGATGTTAACAAATATGAATCAATCTTATATGAAAGAAAAACCAATTTTACCATTGCTACTTTCTTTAGCTTTGCCAAGTATGATATCTATGTTGGTAAATTCTCTTTACAATATTATCGATAGTATATTTGTAGCAAAAATGGGTGAAAGCGCTATGACAGCAATATCATTAGTATATCCAGTGCAAAATCTAATTATTTCAATTGCTGTTGGATTTGGTGTTGGTATTAATGCAATGATTGCCCTTTATTTAGGCGCTGAAAAAAAAGAAAAAGCTAATTCTATAGCAACTCAAGGAATGGTATTTAGTATTATTCATGGTATTATACTTACTATTATTGGAATCATTATTATGCCACAATTTTTAAAATTATTTACTTCGGATACTACAATAATAAATTTAGGAATACGCTATTCAAACATTGTATTATCTTTTTCAGTAATCGTTATGCTTGGAGTTACATTTGAAAAAGTCTTTCAATCAGTTGGTAAAATGGTAATTGCAATGATTAGTTTAGTAGCTGGTTGTATTGTTAATATAATATTAGACCCTATCATGATCTTTGGACTTGGACCTATTCCAGCTATGGGAATTGAAGGTGCAGCTTGGGCCACATGTATTGGACAAACAGTAACATTACTTATTTATATAATTGCTTATTTACTTAAAGCTATTAATATTAAAATGTCATTTAAATATTTAAAACCTGGAAATCATATTTGTTGGAAGGTTTATTCAATTGGAATTCCTGCCTCATTAAACATGGCTCTACCTTCATTATTGGTATCAGCATTAAATGGAATTCTTTCATCCTTCTCTCCAATGTATGTAGTTATACTAGGTATATATTATAAACTTCAAACATTTATATACCTTCCAGCTAACGGAATAATTCAAGGTATGCGTCCAATTTTAAGCTATAATTATGGTGCCAAAGAATATAAGAGAGTTAAAAAAATATATAATATTTCATTACTATTAATTCTTGGAATAATGTTTTTTGGAATGATTTTATGCTTAGTAATTCCAAATCAACTACTTGGAATGTTTACTGATAATCCTGAAACTATAAAAGCTGGTGTAATAGCTCTAAGAATTATAAGTATAGGATTTATAGTATCTGCTTTCTCAATAGCAGCTTCTGGTGCATTAGAAGCCCTTGGTAAAGGCTTAAATTCACTAATAATTTCTTTATTACGTTATGTATTAATAATTATTCCACTAGCATTTTTATTAAGCCTTCCTTTTGGTGTAAATGGTGTATGGAATGCCTTTTGGATTACTGAATTAATTACTGCAGTAATTGCATATATTATATATAATAAATCAGTTAATAATCAGTTAATATAAATAATATCTAAAAAATATCGCTAACTTACAGAAGCTAGCGATATTTTTTATTTAAAATTATGTTTAATTTTCTTCACTGATACAGTTTTTCAATTCTTCTTGATAATCTCTTACGGCTTCTAATGCATTTAGACATTCCTCTCCATCTTTTAAATTAATATATAATAAAGCAGATAAATTACCATCCCTTTCACTTATTCTTGTTGCAACTCTATAGTGATCCTCTAATTTTTTAATCTCCATTTTGTAAATTAAATCTAAATGCGTTGTTTTTCCATTTAATTTTACGTTTATATTATTTTTCTCTACTTCTAGTTTAACATCTTTTTCAGTAATTCCTTCACTTATATTTCCAAACTTAGTAAAAGTATAGGATGCTTGATTATAATCAAATCGATTGCTCTCTTTTAAATTTTTTAATATATATTCTCCATCTTTAACAGCTTCTATAAATTCTTCTTCTTCATAAAAATGATATTTTCCTACATAGTCTAAAGTATAACTTTTAAAAATATTATCATTTATAGCTTCGTTCATTATTAAATCACATCCATTTTTTATTGTTTGTTTAAAAGAATTTGATTACTTTATTATAGTATGTACTATATTTTTTCTTTTTATTTTATTCTCATTTACGAGTATATTATTTAAAAGTATAAATATAAAAATAATAGAGAATAGCTTTATAATAATTAATAAAACTATTCTCTATTTAGAAAAATCTATTACTTTTTATATGCTTTTGTTGCTTCAATGGCTTCTTCCTTTGAAGAAAAGATAAACTTACCAATATTAGAATCACTTACAGAATACGCCCCATTCCAATAATCACAATTATTGTCACTAGTTAAGAATATTAAATTTTCATTTCCTCTATGCTCTACATTTGATACCTTTAATTCCAGTAATGTTTTATGATCTGATTCAATAGTATAATAACTATCGCCTACGTTTATATTGTTCATTTTTATATCCTCTTTCTTTAATAAATTAATTAATTATTATTTATTAATATTTAAAACATTTTTTCACTTCCTATATCAAATCTATTTAGATGTGATTTTCTTTTTATCACCATTTTTAATAATGATTCTATATATTGCAAATTAAACCAATCAGCAAGATTATTATGTGCATATATGTTAAATTATATTCCTTTTTTAGTATTTTTTTCTCATTTTCTTACAAATGCATTAGTAATTATTTTTTATACAATTATATTTCTTTTATCATTATTGCTAATTATTAATCATATACTATATTAATCAATGCTGGGGGTACTTAATTTGGATAATAATAAAGATGATCAAATAATTACTACTAAAAATTCTTATAATGTTTTTGCAATCGTAGGATTTGTTTTAGGAATTATTTCTTTTTTCCTTAACTTTTTTGGTATTGTAGGAATTTTAGCTGTAGTTTTTTCTGCAATTGGTTTATCTCAAATATCTAAAAATCAACAAAAAGGAAAAGTCTTAGCTATTTTAGGTATAATCTTTGGAGCAATTAATATCATTTATGCTATTTGCGCTATTTCTCTTATTTTTTAACATTTTCAATTTTAATTGTACATTAATAAAGGATGGCATATGCCATCCCTTATCTTTTATTCTTCAGATTCATCTTCACTTACATTATTTGTTCTATAACTAATTTTAGCTACTGCTAAATCAACATTGCCTTCAATTACCATATCCTTTGAAATAGGTAAATCTCTAACAAGTATTTGGTTTCCTTCTTCTAATTTAGATACATCAATAGATATATTATCTGGGAACTTACCTACTTCCCCTTGTAATTCAACCTCATTAACAAATGATTCTAATAATAATCCTTTTGCTTCTAGTGCTTCTTGTCCATAGAATATTACTGGTATTTTTAGCTTTACTAATTCACCTTTACTTATGCTTTGGAAATCTATATGAATTATCTTTCCAAAAGGATCTTTTTGCATTTCTTTTACTATGCATTTCTTATAATCTCCATTTAAATTTAAAGATACTACAGAACTCTTAGGATATCCTAATAATCTAATCAACTCTCTTTTAGTGATTTTTGCAGATAAAGCCTTATTAAGATCTCTTCCATAAATAATACATGGAATTTGTCCATTCATTCGTACCTTTTTACCATTTTCACATCTTTCACTTATGTTGAATACTAAATTATCCATTCTAATCCTTCCTTTTCATTTATGATATATAGTTTTTTTATTCTGTACATCATATACTATTCAGAAAAGGTATTTAATATTACTTTAACTTCTACTCTTGACTGTTCTTATTTGTTATTTACATATAAATTTTTAACTAAAACATATCTTCTTAAACCACCATATTTTAATTTGTCTTTTTTTATTTCATAACCTAAATTTATAAATGTATTTACACTAAATTTATTATAAGGTGATGCTGTAGCACATAATAATTCATTATTATTTTCCTTTGCTATTTTTTCTAATTCTTCACACATCAATTTTTGAAGTTTATTTCCTCTATATTCATCTTTTACTATAGTTGCTTCTATTTGTCCGACCTTTAATATATCTTCGCCACATAAATCTAAATCATATGCATAATTAGATTCATCGTATCCCTTACTAACATATACGCCCATTGCTATAAGCTCATGATCACTTGTTACATATCCTATTACTTTTCCCTTACCATTTAAATATTCTTCAAACTCATCTTTTTCTGTTTCTGCATAAATTTCTTTATTTTCTAATCCATTTATTATAGCTTCTTGAAGCTCCATTATCTTATCTATATCTGATAATTTTAATTCTATTAATTGTGTATCTACCATTACTCCGTCTTTTCTTTTTAGTTTTAGTAAATTATTCATTTTTCTTTCTCCTTATATTGGTAATCCTAATTACTAAAGTGCATTATATCCCATGGAAATAAGAAAAGCAAGGATATGAACAACACCATATTAAACTTTAAGGTTTGTCCAATAATCCTTGACTTAAATAATTATAAACCTAATAATTTTTTCCAAGTATTAGGTCCTACAATTCCATCAGCAGATAATCCATTAGCTTTTTGATAAGAAATAACTGCTGCTTTAGTATTAGCTCCAAAAATTCCATCAGCACTTATACCTAATTTTTCTTGAAGTAACTTTGTAATATTGCCCCTAGCACCTTGCTTTAACATAGGGCATCCATTTAAAGTATTAGGACCTGCAATACCATCTACCTTTTGATTTGAAAAACCTTGTTTATTGCATTCTTCTTGTAATCTAGCCACCCAGCTATCATAATTAGTAGTTGGTGGGTTTGATGGAGTAGGCTCAGGTGTTGTAGAGTCTGTTGAATTTGTAGAACTATTGACTATAGCCTCTGCTATTGTCTTACCAATTTTATCATAACCGAGCTTCTTATATAAAGCAACATCTTCAGTTGCTTCAACAAAACAAACTTCTACTATCATTGATTTCATGCTAGTATGCCTCAATTCATACAAACCAGTTCTTACTTTTTGTCCTCTATTTTTAAATCCTAAAGAAGCCATTTTATTAACGACTCTTTTAGCTGTATCATATTCAGAATAAACACATACTTCAGTTCCTAACGCTCCATTATAAGAGCTATAAGCATTATTAAAGTGTATTGATACAAATAAGTCAGCACCCCAATTATTAGCTTCATTAACCCCATAACTTAAGTCTGAAGATGAAGATGAAGTTGTATCTGGTGGTGTAACATCAAGAACATTTATTCCTAATTGTTTTAAATATTTAATTACTGCATTTTTTACTAATCTATCTTCTGTCAATTCATCTATTAAAGCACTTGATCCTGGAACATTTGGACAATGTCCTCCTCTAACTGCAATTTTCATAATTAACACACTCCTTTAGTTTATATTATGAAAAGTCTAATGCTATTGTTCTGAATTTGTGTCATAATTCACCACTTTTCTTTTAAAACTCTATTTTTCTATTTTTTTTAACATTATATATTCTAGATTTTCATTCTAAATCGCTACTAAATAATGAAAATATTAAAGCCATATTTTTTAACTTTTCATTTATATAATACAAATACTCTCTTTAATTTTTACAAAAAAATAAAGTTAATTTCATTAAAAAAATTAACCTTATTTATTGCTTATTTCTTATTCTATTTTATGGCCAGTATTTTCTATGCAACTTCTTATTTCTTGTTCTGTAGCTGGGTTGTTATATATAACTTCAACACTTCCCCTTGACATATCCACACAAACATTATTTACTCCATCTATTTTTTCAAGTGAATTTTTAATTTGTGTTTTCATATTTTCATTTGCTATTCCATTTACTATATAATGTTCTCTTTTCATTAATTCGTCTCCTTATGTTTAAAATCACATAAATAGTATTTACAAAAAGATATAATAATATTAAATTTATAAAAATCTATTACAAATTAGGTACTAACAAATTATTATAATTTAGTACTAATAAATATATTAGCTACATATATTTTTACTAAAAGATATCTTTTGTAAACGTTTCATTACTGCTGTTATATTCAAAAATAATTATTCAAGGAGGACTTATTTTGATTAGTTTTTTTGTCTGTCTAGCTATTTTAATTCTTGGCTATTTTCTTTATGGTAAACTTGTTGAAAAGGTATTTGGTCCAGAATTTGATAGAAAAACTCCAGCTTTAGTTCATCCAGATGGAGTTGACTATATGCCAATGAAACCTTGGAAATCTTTCTTAATTCAACTTCTTAACATAGCGGGTCTTGGACCAATATTTGGTGCTTTATCTGGAGCTATATGGGGACCATCTGTATATCTTTGGATTGTTTTTGGTACTATATTAGCCGGAGGTGTTCATGATTTTCTAAGTGGTATGTTATCAGTTAGAAATGATGGTGCTAGTATTTCTGAAATAGTTGGTATTTACTTAGGAAAAGTAATGAAAAATGTTATGAGAGTTTTTTCAGTAATTTTACTTGTTATGGTTGGGGTCGTATTTATGGTAGGCCCTGCTGGTCTTTTAGCAAAGCTTACTCCAAATTTTATGAATATTACATTTTGGACAATCGTTGTATTAATTTATTATTTTTTAGCTACCTTATTACCTATTGATAAAATCATAGGTAAACTTTATCCTATATTTGGTATATGTTTAATAGTTATGGCTCTTGGTATTGCAGGTGCAACAATTGCTCATAGTGGAACTAATCCAATGATGGAAATTACCTTTGAAAATCTTCATCCAAATGGTGCTCCAATTTGGCCATTAATGTTTATAACCGTTGCATGTGGTGCTATTTCTGGTTTCCATGCAACTCAATCACCAATAATTTCACGTTGCATTAATAATGAAAAAAACGGCAGAAAGATCTTTTATGGCGCAATGGTTGCTGAAGGTATAATTGCTCTTATTTGGGCTTCAGCTGGTGTTGCTTTCTATAAGGGTACTGGTGGATTACTTGCAGCTGGTGGTGGTAATTCATCTACTGTTTATGAAATGTCTATTGGTTTACTAGGTAAATTTGGTGGTGTACTTGCAATGATTGGTGTTATTGTTTGTCCAATTACTTCAGGTGATACAGCCTTTAGAAGTGCAAGGCTTACCATTGCAGATTGGTTTAAAATTGACCAAACTAAAATTCCTAAGAGACTTATGTTAGCAGTACCTCTTCTTGGAATTGGATATTTAATTTCCCTTATCGATTACTCTGTTGTTTGGAGATATTTCTCATGGTCTAACCAAACATTAGCTATGATCGTACTTTGGGCAGGCTCTGTATATCTTGCTAAATATGCTAAAGTTGCTAAACCTGCTTCATCATTAATTGCAGCATTACCGGCAACATTCATGTCCGCTGTAAGCTGTACTTATATTTTATATGCAGAAGAAGGATTTAAACTTTCAACAACAATAGCATATCCTATAGGAATAATCTTTGCAGCTGTTTGTCTTTGCTTATTTTTGTTTAAAACATTTATTCCTGCATTAAAAGCAAAAGCCAATTACTAAAATTTACTAATTATATAAAAATAAAAGATTCACAAAGCACTTTTACTTTGTGAATCTTTTTCATTTAATATATTTTTCACTCCAAAATCATTATTATAAATTATTTCATACCATATTATAATTCATGTGCAGTTTAATTTTACTTTTGTAATATATTTGCATCAATCATCATATCTAAAGTTATTCCCTCATCACTTACTAAAATAGAATTTAAATCTATTCCATTAAAATTTTCTTTAGAAATTATTACTTTATTATTTTCATACGCTACTATAATATCACTATTTACAAACCAGTCTTTAATGAAAGTTTTTAATGCTAAATTTACAATAAAATCAGCTAACTTTAAATCAAGAATCTTTACTGATCCAATATTAATAACTAGGTCCTTATTTTCATTTAAATTAGGCGATATATCAACCTTAATAGGTGTACTAATTTTATCTGTAACTGCATAATTAACATATAAACTAATATTATTGTCTTCAGTAACTGCTTCTAAGTTACTCATTTTATTATTTTTTGTCTTTTCTAAAAAGTAATTTATACCATTTACTATTGATTCTTCTGGTACAAATATTTTACCTTTAACTCCAATTATAGGGTTATTTATTATTTCTAGTTCTTCAGCTTTAACTCCCGCAATTGCATTAAGGAAATCCATTATATCTGAATCTACTTTTTCATTTGTTTCCTCTTTTTTTATATCTTCTTTTATTTCAGGTTGCTTTTCAACCTTTATAGCTACAAATACTATACTTCCTAAAATAAATAGTCCAAGTAGTATAGCTATTATTATATTTCTCTTTTTATTCATAAGATACCTCTTTTGTGTATAAAATAATTTTACTATATTATAATTCCATTACAATGATCTATTTCATGTTGAATAATTTGAGCTACAAACCCAGTAAATTTTTGCTTTTGTTTATTAAAATTTGCATCTAAATATTCTACTTCAATTTCTTCATATCTTATAGCTTTTCTAAAACCAGTTAATGATAAACAACATTCTTCTGCTTCATATCTTTTTTGCTTTTTTAAAATAACTGGATTTACCATTGGTACTATTAACTCTCCAGCAGCAAACACTATAATACGCTTTTTAACGCCTATCATATTTGCAGCCATTCCAACACACTCTTCAATATTTGCTCTTAATGTATCTATTAAATCTTCAATTATGCTTGCATCTTCTTTATTGGCATCTTCTGATTTTTGAGCTAAAAATAATTCATCTTTTACAATTGGTCTTATCATCTTTACTTCCCCTTTTCTACTATTACTCTTTTATTTTTATATAGTTTTCTCAAAAGCTATTCTTTTTGCACCATCTTCTAAAAAGATAATTCCACAATATTTGAAATTATTTTTCTTAAGTAAATTTTGCATTGGTATATTTTCCTCATGAGTATCAACTCTAATACTATGTATATTATTGCTTAAGCAAAGCTCTTCTGAATATTTAATAATTTCATGCGATAAACCTAATCCTTTATAATTACTATCTACTGCTATTCTATGAATTACCCCGTATTTATCATTTGTAATCCATTTACCATCAATAATATTTTCATATGATTTTTCTTCTTTAAATGAAACAACTGTAGTTGCTACTATATTATTATCTTTTAACATTACATAGCTTTGCCCATTATCTATGTCATTATTTATTACTTCTTTGTTTGGATAATTATTTTGCCATTGATTAATTCCTTGTAATTTAAAATACTCTTGAGCCTGTCTAATAATTTCCATTATTCTACTAACATCTGATTTTATCGATTTTCTAAATTCCATTTTATTCTCCTTAAGCTCTAGATTTTTCTTGCCAATACTTCTTTATATTTTCATTCATTTGTTTTTATAAGTTTAAATAATTTAACCTTTAACTGTTTTAGTATAATTAAATTTAGTTTAAACTTCAACTTTTTCCAATATATTTGCCAAAATTTAATCCACTAAGAAAGAGGTAAATTCTTATTGGATTATTAAACTCTATAATATACTTTTTAAAAATTGCCTTATTCTTTCATTCTTTGAATTAGTGAATTAGCTGCATTTTAATTCCATCTAAAAAAAACAAAGAGACGGTGTTGTTTAACAACATCATCTCTTTGTGTATATTATATATCTATTACAATAATTTATAAATATATTTTAGATATATATTCTTATTTTTCAATAAGTAATCAAAGAAATAAATCTTTATTACTTTTTTCTATATTAAGCTACCTGTTCAAATTGACTATTATACAACTCTGCATAGAATCCATCCTTAGCAAGTAACTCTTCATGATTTCCACTCTCTAAAATATCTCCATCTTTTAATACAAGAATAACATCAGCATTCCTAATAGTTGAAAGTCTATGAGCTATAACAAAAGATGTTCTTCCTTCCATAAGCTTATCCATTGCACTTTGAATTAAAAGCTCTGTTCTTGTATCTACTGAACTTGTTGCTTCATCTAAAATTAACATTGGAGCATCTTTAATCATTGCTCTTGCAATTGTAAGCTGTTGCTTTTGTCCTGCAGATAAATTAACTTTATCATTTAAAATTGTGTTATATCCATCATGTAATGTTTCAATAAAGTGATCTAAACCAACTGCTTTACATGCCTCTTTTATAACCTCATCACTTACTCCTTCTTTGTTATATACAAGGTTTTCTCTAATTGTACCTTCAAATAACCATGTATCTTGTAGTACCATGCAGAATAAATCATGAATATTTTCCCTTGTTAAATCACTTGTAGGAATATCATCAATTAAAATTTCACCACTATTAATTTCATTAAAACGCATTAGTAAATTTACTAGTGTAGATTTACCTGCCCCTGTAGGCCCAACTATGGCAACTTTTTGACCTGGCTTTGAAATTGCAGAAAAATCATTGATTATTATTCTATCTGATCCTTCATAACCAAACTTAACATTTTTAAATTCTACTTTTCCTTTAGCATTTTCAAGTGATTTAGTCTTATGACTTTCATCTTCCATTTCTTTTGCTTCTAAAAATTCAAAAACACGATGACTTGCAGCAGCTGCTGATTGTAAATTTTGAACTCCTTGAGCCATTTGAGCTAAAGGTTGAGTAAAGTAACGAACATACATTATAAATGCTACAATTACCCCAAAAGAAATATTACCATTCATTGCAAGAGCTGCACCTACTACGCAAACTGCAACATATCCTAAATTTCCTATAAATGTCATAATAGGCATCATTAATCCTGATAGGAATTGAGCTTTAAATGTACTATTTTTAAGTGTTGAATTTAAAGCCCTGAACTTATTATCCATTTGTTCTTCTGCATTATAGGCTTTTACAATAGTATGCCCTGAATATACTTCTTCAACATGTCCATTAATTTTTCCTAAATATTCTTGTTGTCTCATAAAATACTTTTGAGAGCTTTTCATAATTATCATCATTAGTGCAAAACCAATCATTGTAGCTAGTACTGCAGTTACTGTCATTATGACATTTGTCTTTAACATCATAATTAAAGAACCAAAGAATAAACATATTGCACTAATTAATGTTCCAACACTTTGATTTAACGCTTGCCCTATAGTATCTACATCATTTGTAACACGAGAAAGTAAATCCCCAGTAGTATTATTGTTATAATATGACATTGGTAATTTATTTATTTTCTTAGAAATATCACTTCTTAAGTTTTTAGAAACTTTTTGTGTAATAGTTGCCATAATATAACCTTGAGCAAAAGTTAAAATTGCACTAATTACGTATATAGCAACTAATGTTAGTCCTATTGATGCTATTTTATCTAAATCAATACTAGTCATTATCCCAGCTGTAATAATATCTGTCATTTCTGATAGCTTATCAGGTCCTATTATAGTTAATATAGTTCCTATAACTGCACTGGTCAAAGCAATAATTATTACTGGAATATATTTTTTACAATAAGTTATAAGCTTACTTAAACTTTTTTCTGAGTTTTTACTTTTGTTTCTATTCATTATACAACCTCCTCCTCTGAAATATCTGAACAAGCTGCTTCCATGTCCACAGCTAATTCCTCCTTTGAAAGTTGAGAGTATGCAATTTCTTTATATACATTACATGTTTTCATTAATTCATCATGTTTTCCTATACTAACCATTTGACCATCTTCTAATACAATAATCTTATCTGCATCTCTTATACTACTTATTCTTTGAGCTACGACAAGCATTGTTGTTCCTATACTTTCTTTTTTCAAGAATTTACGAAGTTTGCTATCTGTTTTGTAATCAAGAGCTGAGAATGAATCATCAAAAATTAATATTTCTGGATAACGTGCTATTGCTCTTGCTATTGATAAACGTTGCTTTTGACCTCCTGAAAGGTTAGTACCACCTTGTGAAATATGAGCATCATATTCTCCATCTAAATTTTCAACAAACTCAGCTGCTTGTGCTGCATATACCCCATAAATAACATCATTTTTTGTAATTTCTGATTTGCCATTTTCTCCAAATGCTACATTTGATTCAACTGTTCCTTCGAATAAAGTAACCTTTTGAGAAACATATCCTAATTTATTTCTAAGATATTTTTGATCATATTCTTTTACATTAACTCCATCCACTAATACTTCACCTTCTGTAGCATCATAAAAACGTGGAATAAGATTAATTAATGTACTTTTACCAGCACCAGTTGCTCCTATAAATAATATAGCTTGAGTTTCAATTTTAGAAAGATTTAAAACATTAGTAGCAAGTGATGTTAACCTTTTAGATTCTTCTATAATTATATCTAAATATTCATTTCTTTCTTCTTTAGAAAGATCATCATCCTTTAAAATTTCCGCA
The DNA here is from genome assembly GCF_019734375.1 of Clostridium sp. K04. NCBI lineage: Bacteria > Bacillati > Bacillota > Clostridia > Eubacteriales > Clostridiaceae > Clostridium > Clostridium sp. K04. The sequence goes on along the minus strand of NZ_JAASHD010000029.1, from coordinate 38,490 downwards.
AAGCCTTTAATAGATATAATTGGTGTTTTAAATTCATGAGAAAAATTATTTATAAAATCTGTACGTAATACTTCAATACTACCTAATTCTTCTGCCATTGTATTAAAATTTTTAGATAATATTCTAAATTCAGGTGGCTTTCTTATATTTAAACGGGCTGAAAAATCTCCACGTGATAGTTTATCTGTTGCTTCGATAAACTCTCTAACATTTTTTAATACAGCTCTACTTGAACATGCAGAAACTACAACACCTATTAAAATACATGAAACTAATGTAATTATAGGTAATACCATTATACCTGTAATATTTTTTTCATTTAAAATTCCTAGAGCAAATGATATATACATTAAAACCCCTGTAATAACTGTAGTAATTAAATTAATAATGATACTAAATAATAAACTTAACATAAACAAAATGTTTATTACTGTTAAATACATTAGAATAAATCATCATATTTAATATTTTACAATAGATTTATTTACCAATTCATAATTCATATTATAATAATAAAAAGAGAAGTTGTACCCTATTTACTTAGTTGTGCAACTTCTCTTTTTTATAATTAAATCCTTATTTCTTTTTCATTGAACGTATAACTTCAACTCTTGTTACAACATTATTTGTTATTTTTGCTACTCTTAATGCAAATCCTGGATAATAAATACATACTCCTGTGCCTAACTCTAGTTTTCTTGCTTCTATTTCCTTTAGTACAATATCTTCTAATGTATCTTCTTTATTTTCATGTGGTATATCGATATGTTCTAAAAAGTTTATCCTTTTTACTCTTTCACTACTTCTATAAATAGTTTTATCAACTTCATCAAAGTTATAAAATAAGTACTTTCTTGTAGCAAACAATGCTGCTATAGCTAGTACCCCTATTAAATTTTGGAATATTGTCATGTGTTCAACTATTAATTGTCTTGCAATAGCAAAAAGTAAAACTTCAATTACAGTTTCTGGTGTATGTTTACATAACATCTTTATAAATTCTATTCCAATAACAAAGTTAAATGCTATTGAAAGATAATCATTAAATGCATCTAAATTATTTCTAAATGAGAATACCGATGTAATATCAAAAATTAGATATATAACAGATATTCCAATACAAATTGCTAAAAGTACCCCTATTATAGTCTCAAGTGTATCTACTACTTTTAGCACCTGTTCTTTTATAAATTTCTTCATAATATTTACTCCCCTACTTAATATCTAATTATTTAATAAAACTAAATATAAAAATAACATAATTATATCTCGTATTTTTACATTCTTATTTTTATTTATTTTTTTATTATATCATGAAATATCCCTCTTTTATGTGATAACAATTACATTTTTCTATTATTTTTACATTAAATATATTATTTTTTAAGTTAAAAGAGCTTTCTTTGTTATAATAGTTATAATAAACACTTTTTACTGGAGGTAATGTATGCTTATAAGAGAGATACAAGAAAAAGATAATAAAGCCTCCTAATCCAATTTGAATAATTGACTCGGAGGCTACATCATTTTTTATCTCTATTACTTACTATTAAATATACTATTAAACGTATCTATCCTAATAGTTTTCTCTGGCTTAAAATCTTTACTTTCCATATATTTAATTAAACTATATTGAAGCCATTCTGCTGGACTACTATCCACTATTTCTTTAAGGGGTGAATTGCAAACTAAAATTTTAGCTTCATTTACTTTAAATTCATAAACTAATCCTAACAAATGATTTCTCTCAAAATTATCAATCATTTGTACAATTGGATCAATCTTAACATTATCTAAAATAGATAAACGGGAATTCATAATAATATCCCACCATTGTGGAGTTGAATAAAACTCGCATGGAAAATTCATTAATGCAGGATGTTTATCATTTATTAATAATCCCATTGTTCCTACTGGTATAGGTTTACCCATACTTTCTGAAATAGATCTAAACATTGGATAACACCAGAAATCTGTACAATAAGTTCCTTCAATTGAATTTATATTTTCCTCTTCTTTTGGATAATATAATATCTTTTTATTATTTGAAACTCCACTTATCACTTCTAATAAATCATCAGTAATAATAATATTTTCTTTATCTAATTCTGGGACTATAGGATATACCCATAACTCATAGTGATTTAATATATCTAAATCTTCAATTGTTAATTTAAATGTATATTTTTGTGGTACTTCACATTTTGGTAATTGAAAGCTTACAGTTGATAAATTATTTACACCAATAGCAAGTTTACTTACTATTACTTCTTCCTTCCATAGACAACTTGTTTCATTCACAAGTTCTATCTTTAAAACCATATTGCAATTTTTAATTTCTTTTCTATAATTAGTAAGTTTTATATTACATTTAAATTTTTCTCCTGCATCCCATACATACTTTGAAAACTCTCCAAGCAATATACAATCCGAACAGAACTCTCTCCATTCTTCTGATGATATTATTCCCTTATTATCCATAAAAGCATCTAAAATCCCTACTAAAGCAGTTCCTTGTCCACTAAAATCCTGCAAGTCTAGCAATTGGAATCCTGCTAATTCATTGCTTCTAAATGCTGTTTCTAATTCACCTTTATAGCATTCTGCTGCTAATTTACCTGATGCTTTAAAGTACATATCAGCCTTATCAATTAATCCTTTTTCCTCTAAACGCTCTTTAAACACTTCGAAATTCCTAGCTTTTAATACTCCAGTATATTTATCTATTTCTTTGAAATTAGGAAAAGTTTCATATTGTCCAATTTCATGTGAAATAACTGGTACCTTAGGAATAAACTCTTCTGTTTCAGACACAAGTACTTCTTTTACTCCAGTTCCATATTGAATTTGCTTAACTCCAACTTCCCCTGCTGAACTTTTTTTCTTTGAAGTTGGTCTTATTATTTCATCATAATTATGAATTGTATTTGGTGCGTCTGTTTGTATATGACCTTGTGGAGCATCACACATTGCATAAGAACCTCTATATAATCTATCACCTGTAAAGCGAACTCCACTAAAGAAATCATCCTCTTCTAAAATACATGGTGCCCATTGGAAGTTATTACATCCTTGTACATAAAGATGTCTATTATCATATTCTTTATATCCCTTTAAAATAGAATTTAGAGTTTCCTTGCTTCCCCATAATTCATTACCTAAAGACATCATAACAAATGATGGATGATTACCAAATTCATCTAACATTCTATATCCTTCTTTAATTAAATACTCTTCCATAGCTTCATCATGATTTTCATCTTCTTTTGTTGTTATTGTCCCCCAGAAAGGTAGTTCTGGTTCCATATAAATACCAACAATGTCTGCTGCCTCAAAAGCAGCTTTAGGTGGACAGCATGTATGGAATCTATAATGATTAATACCGTATTCCTTTGATGTTTTTAAAACCTTTATCCAGCTTTCTAAATCTGTTGGTGCATATCCTGTTAAAGGAAAAATTAACCCATCATGTTTTCCTCTAAGAAAAGTCTCTTGTCCATTTATTAAAAACTTCTTTTCATTAGTTTTAAAAGATAACATACCAAATGAATAAGTATCTTCATTTATAACTTTTTCTTCATTTTGAATTTGTATTTTCATTTTATAAGTATGTGGATTATATTCACTCCAAAGTTGAACATCCTCTCCCATTAAGTACTTTACTTCAAATGAATTATTATTTATGTTATAACTTTTTTTATCAAATACTTTAATCTCATCAAAAGCTGTCAATGAAACTTTTTCTATTTTATTACCTAAAATATTTCCTCTTACTATAACAGATTTATCTTCGATATTAGGATAAAACTTAACATTTGATAATCTAGTTTTATTAGTAATTTTAATAGAAATTTCCCCAGTAATTCCATTCCAATTTGTTTGAGTATCTGGTGAAGTCATATGTCCACCTTTTGTTGGATATGAGGTATTATCAACCATTATAGTTACCTTGTGCTTGTTATTGTTTACATAAGGGGTAATATCGTAATGATGAGATGTACATAAACTATTATATGTTCCCACATAATTATCATCTATCCAAAGGTGTGTTATCCTTGTTCTTTCCATTATTAATTCTATATAATCATTTTCACTTTTATTTGGAAATTCTACTTCTTTAGAAAACCAAGCAAATCCTTCGAATTTGTATAAATCAGTAAGATATCCAACTTCTCTATCAGTATTTATTTCACCTTTCTTTGCTTCAGAAGTTGTTGTTGGTAAAGTAATTGTATCATTTAATTCTTTTTTATATAATTCATTATTTAATCCTTGTTTATCTTTATCTAATTGAAAATTCCATTCACCATGCAAATTTATTTTAGTCATATCTATTCCCATCCTTTTATATAGTTAAAATTTATAATCTAATTATTATAAAAATACAATTAAATTTTATATGTAATTAATTATAATATTAACCTTTTACTTTAAATACCCGAAAAATATCACCAAAATTATAGTATTTATTTTATTACCTACATGAAAATTCAAATTATTTAATAGTTAAATAAATATATTTATTAATTAATTAATAAAAAAAAGTGCACTGATGTAAACTGATATCTATAAACTTAAACACTTTTTTATAAGTGTCTAGTCTATAGGTATCAATTTATAAGTGCACCTTTTTATTAATGTCTTCTTGCGAAATCTACAAATACAAATTTATCTGGCCTATGTCTTGACTCTGTATACTGAAATAAACTTGTATCATCTAAATATGTATAGCTTTTAACTACTACTATCATATCAAAGCCCTTCATATCTAAATACTTTTTATCTTCCTCTGAAGCATTTTGAACTGTTATTTCTTTTTTTGCATATGCTATCTTTAATCCTAACACATTTTCAACATATTCATATAAAGAATTCTTGCATATATCTTCAGTAAGATTTTCTACAAATTTTTGAACTACGTAATCCTTATCTAATATTACCTTTTCTCCATCTATAGTTCTTGCTCTTACTATTCTCCATACTTTCTCATCTTCATTTATCTCAAGCCCTTTTGAAATGTTTTTTTTAGGAATAATACACTCTAAAGCCTCAACTGTTGTTTCAATAGCCCTTCCTGACTTTTCACTAAGCTCTTTAAGACTAACTACACCTGAAACTGGGAAATTAAACTTATTTATGTCTAAAACAAATGAACCTTTTCCTTTACTTTTTTGAATATATCCATTTTGTTCTAGCATATTTAAAGATTTTCTTACAGTATCCCTTGAGACATTATACTCATCCATTAATTCCTTTTCAGAAGGTAATTTATCATTTGCTACATATTCTTTACTTTCAATTTTATTAACTATAATGTTATATATATTTAAATACTTCTTATCCATTTCATCACCATAGTTATTTTATCATAAATATCTACTATTTCTCAATATAATAAACTATTGACTCATATGGTCTAAGTATTATTTCTTCCTTTAATTTTCTAGAATTTGAATAATTTGATATTAATGTATTTACTTTATATTCATTGCATAATAATTCTGATGGTAATTTTACCATTGTTTCTTCACCATAGAAGTTATTTAAAACTACTAAAGTTTTATTTTCATAATTTCTTGTATAAGCTAATACTTTGTTATGTTCTTCTAATATCATTTCTATATTACCTTTTGAAATAACATCATATTCTTTTCTTAAAGATATTAACTTTTTATAATGGTAAAATACTGAATCCTTATTTTCTAATGCCTTTTCCGCATTTATTTCTTTATACATTTTACTAACTGGTATCCATGGAGTTCCTACAGTAAACCCTGCATTTTCTTTACTATTCCATTGTATCGGAGTTCTTGAATTATCTCTTGATTTTGATCTTAATATTTCTAAAATATCCTCTTCAGTTTCACCTTGTTCTTTTAATATATTATAATAATTTATAGATTCAACATCTCTATATTCTTCTATTGAATCAAAGTAAGGATTAGTCATTCCAAACTCTTCACCTTGATAAATATAAGGAGTTCCCCTCATCATATGAATAGTTGTTGCTAACATTTTACCACTTTCATTATGATACTTTTTATCATTTCCAAATCTAGATATTGCTCTAGGTTGATCATGATTGCACCAAAATACTGCACTCCATCCATTACCCTCTTGCATTTCCTCTTGCCATTGTTTGAATATATCTTTTAACATCTTAAAATCAAAATCCATCATTGTCCACTTATCACCATTTTTATAGTCAACCTTTAAATGATGGAAATTAAACACCATTGAAAGTTCTTTTTCTTCAGGATTTGAATACTTAATACAATTATCTACTGATGTTGAAGACATTTCTCCAACTGTAATTATATCTTCATACTTACCAAATGTATTTTTATTAAGTTCTTTTAAATACTTATGAATATTAGGTCCATCAGTATAAAATCTTCTTCCATCACCTATATTGTCACTTTCAAACACTTCTGGCTTTGAAATAAGATTAATTACATCTAATCTAAAGCCTTTTACCCCTTTATCTAACCAAAAGTTTACTACTTTATAAATTTCACTTCTTACTTCTTCATTATCCCAATTTAAATCACCTTGTGTAACGTCAAATAAGTGAAGATAATATTCATTAAACTCTTCTACATACTCCCAAGCATTACCACCAAATTTTGAAACCCAATTAGTTGGAGATTCATTATTTTTCCCTTCCTTAAATATATAGAAATCTTTATACTTCTTATCACCTTTTAAAGCTTTTTTAAACCACTCATGTTCAGTAGAAGTATGATTAAATACCATATCTAACATAATATCAATATTTCTTTTTTTTGCTTCCTCTACAAGATTATCGAAATCTTCCATAGTCCCCATTCTTGGATCTATTTTGTAGTAATCTGCAACGTCATATCCATTATCTTTTTGAGGAGATACATAAACAGGAGTTAACCATATATAATCTACACCAAGTTCTTTTAAATAATCTAGTTTTTCTGTTACTCCGTTTATATCTCCAATTCCATCTCCGTTTGAATCATTAAATGACTTAGGGTATATTTGATAAACTACACTTTCTCTAAAATCTTTCATTTTAACTATCTCCTTCTATCTAGCAAATAATGGACGATATATGCCTAGTAATTTTATACTATTCATATATCATCCTTTTATAATTTTTTATATTTTATTAAGCAGCTTTCTTTACTTTAGCATCTACTGATGCATTTCCTAATTTTTTTCTTCCAACAATTATTGTTAATACAAATGGAATTACTATTGCTACTACCATAGCTACAGCAAACATTAACATATGTTGAGGTTGAATTGAAAGTATTCCAGGAATACCCCCTATACCAATTGCATTTGCCATAACTCCTGTTGCTACTGATATTACTGCTGCAATACCTGAACCAATCATTCCACAAATAAATGGGAATCCATATTTTAAGTTAACACCAAACAATGCTGGTTCTGTTACACCTAAATATGCTGAAATACATGCTGGTATTGAAACTTGCTTTTCTTCTTCATTTTTTCTTTGTAAGTATATCATTGCAAGTACAGCTGATCCTTGAGCAATATTTGATAAAGCAATCATTGGCCATAATAATGTACCACCAACTTGTGACATTAATTGAAGGTCAATTGCATTTGTCATGTGATGTAAACCAGTAATAACTAATGGAGCATAAACAAATCCAAATATACCTGCAAATAACCAACTAAATGATGAAGTTAATCCTGAATAAACAACTGTTGAAATCATATCTCCAATTTTCCAACCAATAGGTCCAAGTACTGTATGTGCTATAAGTACTGATGGTACTAATGCAAAGAATGGCACTATTATCATTGAAATTGCAGCTGGTGATATTTTTCTAAAGAATTTCTCTAAATAAACTAATACAAACCCTGCTAATATCGCTGGAATAACTTGTGCTTGATATCCAATCATATTAACTTTAGCAAATCCAAAATCCCAGAATGGAATATCAGCTCCACCTGATACCGCATATGCATTTAAAAGTTGTGGTGATACTAATGTAATACCTAATACTATACCAAGTATTTGAGTAGTTCCCATCTTCTTAGTAATTGCCCATACGATTCCTACAGGTAAGAAGTGGAATATCGCTTCACCTATTAGCCATAAGAAACTATAAGTTCCTGCCCAAAATTGTGATATTTCAATTAATGTTTTTGTTCCATCTTCGAAGAACTTTACATCACCTATGATATTTCTAAATCCTAAAATAAGACCTCCAACTATAATTGCTGGAATAAGTGGTGAAAATATCTCTGCTAAATTTGCCATTAACTTTTGAATAAAGCTCATATTTGATTTAGCTGCATCTTTAACACTATCCTTACTTACTCCTTCAATACCAGAAACCTTTACAAAGTCATTGTAAAAATCAGTAACTGTATTTCCAATTATTACTTGGAATTGTCCAGCTTGAATAAATGTTCCTTTTACACATTTTAATGCTTCTATTTTTTCTTTATCTGCTTTACTTGTATCCTTTAATACAAATCTCATACGAGTTACACAATGTGTAACTGCACTAATGTTTTCTTTTCCGCCAACGTATTCTAGTAATGCTTTTGAGTCATCAATATACTTTCCCATCTTTTTACCTCCTAACATAATGACCTGTACGCATATTATTGTCCTACGCTATCAACAACCTGTACGTACATCTTGTCTATGTATCAATAATAACTTGTACGTATATGTTTGTCAACACATTTTGTAATCATTTTCTTAAAAATATTTGATTTATATATTTTATAAGTATTCTCAAAATGAATTATTTTATATGTATTTTCATATACTCTATTAGCACTTACTTGGAGGTTAATATGAAAAAATTTAGTGAAATAAAAGAAGATTTCACAGATTGGATTATCGGAGCTACTAAAGAAGATTTCTTAAATGTAGTAATTATTTATTCCAAAAGATTAGGATTAATAGCTTTAGGTTTTGTTTTAGCACTAATTGTAAACGTTATTTTTTCAACACCTGTAGAAGGAACTGAAGAATACAAAACTTTAAATTCTCTCTATGAAAGCTCCAAGGAATATGGTGAATCACTTAATGAAAAAGTAACTGAGTTAAAAAAATCTATTAAAGACTTAGAGGAAGAAAACTCACTCCTTACAAAAAAGGTAGAAGAAGCTGCTCCTTGGTTTGAAATGAAAGAAGAGGAACGTAAAGCCGAAGAAGAAAGAATTGCGCAAGAAAAGGCCCAAAAAGAAGCTGAGGAAAAAGCAAAAAAAGAGGCTGAAGAAAAGGCTGCTGCTGAAAAGAAAGCACAAGAAGAAGCCGCTGCTAAAGAAGCTGAAGCTCATAAATATGAAACTGGTCTAACTTGGGAAGACATAGCTAGAGAGGGTAAAATCGGAACACTAGGTCAATTCGAAGGTAAAATTATTCAAGTCATGAATGGTAATGGATATACTCAATACAGAGTAGCAATAAACGGAAACTATGATACTATAATGCTAGTTGAAATTGATGATAGCATAAAAACTGAAACTTTATTAGAAAATGACTATATATACTTTAAAGGTTCATCTGCTGGTAATATGACTTATACCACAGTTTTAGGTGCCGAAATGACTATACCAGCTTTTATAGTTGATGAAGTTACTAGATAATTATCTAATTTAAATTAAAAATAGATTTTACAGACCTCTAATAAATAGTATTAGTAGTCTGTAAAATTTATAAATACGATCTCTATTTTTTTTGCCTTTAATTAGTATACTAAAACAAACTTATGAAAACTTATTAATTATAAAATCTACCTTTATAAAATAATCTATGTATTCATAAACTAACTCTTTATATAAGTTATATAAAATCAAACCTCATAAGATAAGAAAAAATATTATTTTTTAAGTTTAATCATAAAAAAAATTTGTAACTTTACCTTTCATATGATATCTTTCTATTTAGCACATAATTTTTATCAAATTTTTGGAGGATATACTATGTCATTTATTCTTTTAATTATAGGTTTCTTTTTTCTTATAAAAGGAGCTGATTTATTTGTTGATGGAGCTGCTTCTATAGCAAGAAAATTTAATATTCCATCAATGATAATAGGACTTACCATAGTTGCAATGGGGACAAGTGCTCCTGAGGCTGCTGTAAGTATTACATCTTCATTATCTGGGCAAAACGATATGAGCGTAGCTAATGTAGTTGGTTCAAACTTTTTTAATATTCTTGTAGTTCTTGGTGTTTCTTCACTAATATCTAAGCTACCTGTACAAAAAAATACAATAAAAAAGGATACACCTTTTTTATTAATTGTAAGTGGTTTGCTTTTAGTATTTGGAATTAATAAATATATAAGCAGAATTGAAGGATTAATATTATTAATTGTTTTTGTATACTTTTTATATTCCACAGTTAAAATGGCCAAATCTGCAACAAATTTAGATAGTTCATCTGATAATGAAATTGCCTTAGCTGAAAGTGATACTACTACACAAACTCCAATATTAAAAACTGTTATTTTAAGTGTAATAGGAATTTTAGGTATTGTTATAGGTGGAGATATGGTTGTTGATTCTGCTACTTCCATTGCAACTTTATTCGGTATGAGTGCAAATTTAGTTGGTTTAACTATTGTTGCTATTGGAACATCATTACCTGAATTTGTTACTTCTATAGTTGCAATAAAGAAAGGTGAAACTGAAATTGCAATTGGAAATGTAATTGGATCAAATATATTTAACATATTACTAGTTTTAGGGCTAGCTACTTTCATTTCCCCAATAACAATTAGTACTTTAGCATTAATAGATATTATTTTTATGTTATGTATAACAATACTATTATATCTATTTATGAAAAAAGATTATTCTCTATTAAAAAAACATGGCATTATTTTAGTAGGAATTTATATAGTTTATATGAGTTATACAATAATTAGATAATATTTATAAATAAAAAGAAATCTTAGTTGCTTTTTTCAGCTAAGATTTCTTTTTTATATAAAACATATTTATTTCTATAATCTTCTTTAACTTCTAGAATAACCAAATACTAAAAATTAAGCTCTTTATATTTATCACGTACTATTTTACATGAATTATCGAAATTTCTTTGTTCCTCTTCTGTTAAATTTAATTCAACAATTTCCTTTACTCCTTGGCGATCAATTATTGCTGGCACACTTATAAAAATATCATGTTCATTATACTCTCCAGACAATAAAGTAGATACTGGTAAGATTCTATTTTCATTATGTAAAATAGTTTTTACTATTCCAGCTACAGATGCTGCAATCCCATAAGATGTGTTTCCTTTTTTATGGAATATTTCCCATCCACCTTTAATAGTTTCTTCTTCAAGAGAATCATATGGTTCTACCCCAACTCTCTCTTTATTATCTCTTACAATACTTTCAAAATCTTTTCCGCCTACTGTAACAGTGCTCCAAGATACAAGCTCACTATCACCGTGTTCTCCTATAACAAATGCCTCAACACTTCTTGGATCAACATCTATACGTTTTGCTAAGTAATATTTAAGTCTAGCTGTATCTAAAGTTGTTCCGCTTCCAATAACTTGATTCTTCGGAAGACCTGATATTTTCCATGTATAATAAGTCATAATATCAACTGGATTAGATACTACGATAAAAATCCCTTCAAATCCACTTTCCATTACAGAATCTACAACTGATTTAACTATGTTTTGAGATTTTTCTAACATTTTTAAACGATCATTATCTGTAATTGCCATAGGTGCAGAAGCTGTCATTACTACAATATCAGCATCCTTACAATCTTTATAATCTCCTACACTTATTTTTACATTTCTATTCATAAATGCACCTGCATGATTTAAATCAAGAACTTCACCTAATGCTTTATCCCTATTTATATCTATTAATATAATTTCATCACAAAGCCCCTGATTTTGTAAACAAAAGGCTGTAGTCACACCTACATTCCCAGCCCCTATAATTGCAACTTTACTATTTTTTATTAGCATATTTACTGCCTACCTTTCTGTCTTTAATTTATACTTCGCCCCTATTTTTATATCCTATAGGATAATTATAAAGAACATATTTTATTTTCATATATGATTTTACCATTTCACTTAATTTTAGTAAATATTTCTTAGCATGACATAAGTAACATATCTCTTTCTCTATATTAACCTTATCCTTTTCATTTCATATATTAATATTATTAATTCTTTTAAGGTGCAATATGAAAATATACGAAAATATAAATATAAATGAACTACAACTATTAGGAAAAGGTACTCAAGGAAGCGTATATAAAATAGATGATAAAAAATGCATAAAACTATTTAGATAACTCCAACTGCTGACTTTATTGTAATATTAGGAGATTCAGTAGCTGGAGGTAATAATTCTAATGCCTTATTAAGTCAGCTTAACGATTTTAGAAACATAGTAGCTAGTTATTATGAAACAAAGCCTTTAATTCCTGTTTTAGGTAATCATGAAGTTAATATTAATCCTACTGATGATACTTTTGAAAAACTATTTAGCAAATGTTATGCTGATCTTAATGTAACTGATTATTTAGATGAATATAATAAAACAGTTTATTATATTGACTTTGATAATTATAGATTAATATTTCTTAATTCATTTCATTATAACGAAATCCATAAAATCACTAATAACCAATTAAAATGGTTTGAAAACATATGTAAACAAAGTAATAAGAATAAATTACTTTTTCTTCACTCACCAGCTTTTCCTACTGGTGCACATCTTGGGCATTGTCTTGATTTATATCCTAAATGTAGGGATGATTTTTGGTCAATAGTTGATAAATATGAAATTAAATTAGTATTTTCATCTCATGAGCATAATTATTCACGTCGTGTTGTATCTGGTAAAAATGATATTTATCAAATTATTTCTGGAGGTGCTGGTGAAAAACTCCGAAATAAATATAATAGTAAGAATGGAGTTATAATACCACCTATTGCTGTATATCATTTTGTTGTTATGGATTTACTTCCTAACACAATTGAAGTATCTGCTATTGATTTAAAAGGAAAAATACTTGATGAATTTATTATACATTTAAATGATAACTAATTTATGTTGATACATTATGTTATCCTACTAAAAGAAAATAGCAGTACTAGATTTTTATCTACTACTGCTAACTATTTTATATATTCACTTCATAAAAGTTGTATACATGCTACTATTATACCCATCATAATTAATGTAATAACTAGAGATACACATTGTACTACTATATAACCAACCAAATTTATTTTTGTTTTTCCACAATGCTTAAAGAAAAAATACCTAATAGCTCTATATGATACTGTTATTAAAAATACACATATAATAATTGTTATCATTTTGATAAGTATGCTAACTTCATTATTTATTGTTAGCCAATTTAGAAATACAATTATAGGTAACCCCAAAAATACAAACATTAAAAAAACTACTCTGAAATCCGGAATCTTATTCTTTTCATTTTTCATATATATGTTACCCCCTCTCATAGTATATTTTATGAAAGGTATTTTAAAATATAACGATGAACTTATAATATAAATAAATTAAAGTTAGCTTATTTTATTATCACCCAAAAGTTCTTTAACAAAGATATTCTTAGGATTTTTAATCAATTGTTCTGGTGTATCAATTTGTATTACCTCCCCCTTATCCATTACCATAATCCTTGTTCCAAGTTTTAATGCTTCCTTAATATCATGAGTAATAAATATAATTGTCATATTATATTCCTTATAAATTTTTAATATTTCATCTTGCAGTAATTTTCTTGTTATTTCATCTATAGCTCCAAATGGTTCATCCATTAAAATGATATTTGGATTAATTGCCAAGGCTCTTGCAATACCTACTCTTTGTCTTTGCCCGCCAGAAAGTTCATTTGGATAATTATCTAACATTTCTTCTTTTAACCCAACTTTATTTATTAATTCTTTAACTCTATTTTCAATGCTATCCTTTTTTTCTTTTTTTATTAAATTAGGTACATATGATATGTTTTTTCTTACAGTCATATGTGGAAATAAGCCAATTTCTTGAATAACATAACCTATTTTTCTCCTTAAAGCTATTTTATCTACTTTTGAGATGTCATTGCCTTCTACATAAACTTTTCCATCATCTGGTTCAATTAAACCATTAATAAGCTTTAAAAATGTAGTCTTACCACACCCTGAGCTACCAATTACAGTTATAAATTCACCTTTATTAATTTTTAAATTTATATTTTTAAGTATTACTTTATTACCATATATTTTACTTATATTTTTGACTTCTATAATGCTTTTTTCCTCCATATTATCTCCCTTTTTTAAAAGATTACTTTACCAAACCTTTTTCTATTAAAAAGTCTTTTGCAACCTTACTTTCATCTTGTCCTTCTGTCTCAACTAAATAATTTAGCTTGGCCATTTCTTCTTCATTTATAATATTATCTAACTTCATAATAGCTTCTTTTAACTCTGGATATTTTTCTAAAGTATCATTACGTACTACAGTGCCACAATAATAAGTTTGATAAAAATCCTTATCATCTTCTAAAACAACAACATCTGAATTTGAAAGTTGACCATCTGTAGTAAATATATTCATTACATCTATTTCTTTAGAGTTTATTGCATTATACTTAAGACCAATATCCAAATCTACATATTTTTTAAAATTCATATTATATTCTTCACATAAAGCATCAAACCCGTCATCTCTTTCATAAAAATCATATTCAGCTCCAAATGTAAGCTCTTCTGAATATTTTGCCAAATCAGAATAAGTTTTTATATTGTACTTTTCTGCTAAATCTTTTCTTATTACTAACCCAAATGTATTATTAAATCCAAACAAATTAACCCAAGTTAAATCATATTCACTATTATATTTTTCTTGTAATTGTTTATATAAAGTTTCATCATCTGGGATTTCTGTTTCCTTCAAAACAAAACTCCAACCAGTACCAGTATACTCAGGATACATATCAAAATCGCCCTTTAATATAGCTGGATGAATATTACTTGTACCTCCACCTATTCCTTTTGTAATTTCTACATTTAAATTTGTATTTTCTTCGATAATTAGCTTTAACATTTCGCCTAATATAAACTGCTCTGTCATTGGTTTTGTAGCAATTTTTAGGCTCTCACTCTTCTTAGAACATCCTACTGGAATAATAATTAATAAAATTGCTAAAATACATATTAATACCTTTCCCTTCTTTTTCACCTTTATAACCTCCACTTTCTTTTTATTATTTTCTCTATACCTCCAATAATTAAATCACATAATAAAGCTAATAATGCAATTAATAAACTTCCTGCTATAGTCATGGTTTGGTTATTTGTTGTTATTCCCCTATATACAGCAACACCAAGACCTCCTGCCCCTATAAATGATGCAATACCAGCAAGTGCTATAGTCATTACAACCATATTTTTAAAACCTGCTAAAATTACTGTTGTTGCTAATGGAATTTTTATTTTATATAATATTTGAAATTCCGTACTTCCCATTCCTCTAGCTGATTCTATAATCGACTTGTCTATATTATCAATTCCTGCATAAGTATTTCTAATCATAGGTAGTAACGCATATATAGTAAGTGCAATAATTGCTGTAGTATTCCCAATTCCTGAAAAGGGAATCAAAAAACCAAGTAAAGATATTGATGGTATAGTGTAAAGAAAGTTTGTTATGGATAAGACTAATGTTGATGTTTTTTTGTATTCACTTATTAATATTCCTAAAATTCCACCTATAAGAGTTGCTATTATTATAGAAATTCCTGAAATTTTTAAATGTTCTAATGTTAACTTTAAAAAGAAATCATACCTTTCTATATAAAGTTTTATTAATTCACTAATCTTTTTCACCTCCCATAAGTCTTATTTAAATCAGTTTACCTTCATAAATAACATAGTAAATGCTTCATTATATAATACTATTAATATAAAAAAAAATTCCTAAATTAAAATTTAGGAATTTTTTATGTTAAAGGCTTTCTTTTTTAATACTATAAAAATTGCAAATACTCCTATAGTAAAAATTAATAACCCTGGAAAAAGCCATACCTTACTTAAATTATAAACATATGATGATATTAAGGGTCCAATTGCATATCCAAGTGCTTCACATGCACCTACAAATCCAAATACAATTCCTTCACTTTTCTTATCTTCTCCAAACTTTAAAAGTGAATTTTGTAATCCTGAATTTAAAAATGTTGCACCTAAAAAATATATAATAATAGCTATTGTAAATATGCTTATTCTTCTTACAATTGATAATGTAGCTAAGGAAAGTATCATAAATATAAATGATATTATTAGTAATAATTTATCCCCAATTTTATTTGTAACAACTCCAAATGGTATTTGTATTAAAGCCTTTGCAAAACCATAAGATGACATAACTGCACCTATAATTAATGTGCTTATTCCTAATGAATTAAAATACAAAGGTATTATTGGTATCATTAAACTATAACTAAATCCAAAAGCAAACCTTTGAATGCAAAAATATAAAAGCTCTTTTTTAGTGAATAATATATTGTTTTTTATATTCATAATAAACCCCTTTGATTATAAGGAAGACTTTATCTGCTGACTAGTCATAATAACCTACTATAGATAGCAAATTCTAAACTTCAAATGAAGTTAAATCCCTATCTAAAGTTAAGAAGTCAGTTTATTTTATTATTTATCACTATAGCTTTTTTATACTCTAATATTATTTCATATTGATTTTTCTTTTAGTTAATATTTTTATATTCCTGATTTATTGAATAAAACCACATAAATTGCAGTAATAAAAATAGATACCATTAATAAACCTAAAAATAAATAATTTTTATTATATTCATAAATATAAGATGAAACCAGTGGTCCAACTGCATATCCAAGTGACTCTGATGCCCCCACAACTCCAAAAACAAAACCTTTAATTTTAGGATATGATCCAAATTCCGAAAGACAGCTTTGTACAGAAGCATTTAAATATGTTGCACCCAAGAAGTACAATATAATTATTATAGTAAATATAGTTACATTTCTAGTTATAATAAGACCTAACAATGTAAAATTCATAGTAAAAAAAGAATATAATAATTGCTTTTTATTTCCTATTTTATCACTAACCCATCCTGCTATTGGCGCACCTAATCCAAAAACTAATAAGTATACTGATATAATGGAAGAAGTATAAGACGTTGATACATGAAGTACATCCTGTCCATAAAAATGAATTAATGCTACAACACACGAATAAATATAATCTCCTAAAAAGGCACTACTTGATAAAATAATAATTTTATAAACAAATTTTCTTCTTCTTATTTCATATAAAATTTCCTTTATACTCTCTTTCTTATTATCTTTATTTTTCATAGGTTTTACTTTGTTAACTCTAATGATTACATATATTAATGTAAAAAATATTCCAAGAGATGATATATTAAATGCCATACTAAAGTTATTTAACTTTGTTAATATAAAACTTGCAATTGCAGCACCTATTCCCCCACCTAAAGTAAACACTGCTGAAGCAAGGCCAGTACACTCTCCTCTTCTTTTAACATTCAATGTCCTAGCAAGTACTGAATAAGTTGCAGGTGCTGCCATTCCAAGAATAGCACCTTGAATAACATATAAGCTTCCTGCCTGAAGGCTTGTATTTGATAATATATAGCCAATAGGTACTAACCCCATTAACAATAAAGCTAACTTTAGAGTTAATTTATCCCCTATTTTATCACAGACAATTCCAAAGGGAATTTGCATTATTGTCTTACTTACTCCATATAATGAAATTACCATTCCTATAGTTACAGTTTCCATTCCTATTGACTTAAAGAATAGTGGTATTATTGGTATCATAATGCTGTAGCTTATTCCAAAAAGCAGCCTATATATGCAAAACGCTCTAAATTTTTTATCATTTAATATAAACTCATTTTTCATAGTTTCTCCTAATAAATTTTCGATACTTCATAATAAACTTATGTGTACAAATAATTTATTATTACTTAAGTTAAATGAGTATTTAATTACCTTAATGTTTCATTCATACTTCCAGTTCTATAACCCTCTAAATCAAGAGTTATATAATTAAACCCTATTTCTTTAAATTTTGCTATAATTACCTCTGATAGTTGTAACACTTTTGGAATATCTTCTTTTAATACTTCTATTTTAGCTAAATCATCATAATACCTTACCCTAAATTGCTTAAAATTATTACTCAATAAAAATTCTTCAGCAATTTCTATCTTCTTTAGCTTCTCTCTTGTTATTACACTACCATAAGGTATTCTTGAAGCAAGACATGCCATAGAAGGCTTGTCCCATGTTGATAAGCCTAATTCCTTAGATAATTCTCTTATTTCATTTTTAGTTAGTCCCGCTTCTTTTAATGGACTAATTATTCCTAATTCCTTTAATGCTTTAATTCCTGGTCTATAATCCCCTTCATCATCTAAATTACTTCCATCTGCAACAATATCAAAACCTTCTTTTTTGGCTATTTCCTTTACCTTAGAAAATATACCTTTTTTACAAAAATAACATCTATCCTTACTATTTGCTACAAATTCTGGTACACTGTATTCATTTGCATCTAAAAATATATGTTTTATTTTAAGTGACTTACAAAATTCCTTACTTTCTTTTAATTCCCTATCTGGATACATAGAAGATCTAACTGTAATAGCTAATACATTTTCTCCTAAAACATTTTGTGCAACCTTTAATAAAAATGTTGAGTCTACTCCCCCCGAAAATGCAATACATATTTTTCCCTTTTCCTTTAGACTATTAATTAAATTATTATACTTCTCTCTCATAATCTCACCCTTTCATAATAATATAGTAGTTATATAAAACTGTTAAAATTATCTTTAGTTAATTATATATTTTTCTAAATATAACCTCTTAAATATTTTGTATTTACTAATATTTTTATGGTAATCTTCTTATAATTTATATAATTACACTATACCATTTAAGTTAACTCTAAAGTCAATGTTTTTTATCTATTATTGAAGAGTAAAAATAAAATTATCATTGATACTAAATACTTATTATTAAACTAATTCTTTAAGAAAATTAAATAAAAATATAATCTAGAAATAGAATATCACTATCCTACCTCTAGACTATTTTAACTTCAAAAGACACAAAGTATCTTTAGCTGAAAAGTTGGTATTTTTTATTTATTATTTTTAATCTTAAAAACTTTTATATATTTAGCTATTAATTTTTATGTATTTTTTCTAATAATATTGACATACTAATAGTGAGGAAAAGATTCCAAAAGCTTCTTTTTCTAAAAAGATAAAATACTAATGCATTGCTCTTATGTCATTAGTATTTTATCTTTTCTTTTTTATTCTTTATAATACCGATAATCATAACTTATTTGATAAATCATACTTTACACAAATTAAATATTATTACTTATATTATTTATACATGCACTTAAAGTTTGTGAATTCAGCATAATTAAAAGAATTTGATGCACATGCATATAATCCAATTACAACACCCGTAAATCCACCAGCAACTTCTGAAGATAAATATCTTGTTTTAGCATATCCAAGAATACTTTCTTCATTTTCACTTTTAATAGAAAAACTATAATAGCTATTACTTGCATTAATGATAAGTGAAATATTATTTTTATTTTCTAGATAGATAGATTTTTCAACTGATTTTATATCACCAATATTAAGACGTTCAATTGCTTCATACCCATTTTCACACTTACGTATTGCTAAATCATAATGGTGATTTTCATCCATATATAGAGTAATACCTGCTTCACCATCTGTAATCTCAACATTACATGATATAGTAGCATTGAAATCTCTTTGCCTTATTCCTATAAATGTAGGTGAATCAACATCATCTAATGTAATATCAGTACCTTTTAATATTAACTTATTTTTATCAAGCTTATAGTTTTTCTTATTAGGAATACGTAAATAACACCAATCATTATCCCACTTAGTATTTTCAAATGTATAATGTTTCTTTTCTTTTTGAATTACATCATTATTTATATAATTAATCTCAAAGCTCTTAGTAGTCCTTCCATTATCACCTGCCGTAAACCAGCCATCTTCTCCAAATATAACTGGAGTTAGGAAAACTTCACGTCCTAAATGATGATAAGCTTCCCACTGTCCACTTTGGCGGAATCCAAGATGTAAAAGCCACCAATTATCATAATTATCTTGAATAAGATCACCATGTCCTACCCCTTGAACTTCGTATCCACCTAAATTACGATTAGTCAAAACTGGATTATTCTCATAACCTTCAAATTTGCCATATAAAGAATCTGCTCTAGCATATGTTACCATATGGCCATATTCAGTTCCTCCTTCTGCTGCAACAAGATAGTACTTACCATTAATTTTATACATATGTGGACTTTCAAGATAACGTCCACCTGATCCTGTCCAAATTGTTTTACTTGGAGTTAACTTTTCACCACTTTCAATATCAATTTCACACTGAACAATACCACTTACTCCATAATCATCTATTCCATTACTCATAAAATATGTTTTATTATCTTCAAAAAATAGCGATGGATCAATTCCACTTTGATCTACATATATAGGCTCTGACCATTCACCATAAATATCATCTGTCCATACGTAAAAGTGCTGATGAGTTGTATCATTAGTAGTCGTCATATAAAAACGACCATTATTATATCGTATAGTAGGAGCAAAAACTCCCCCTGAACTATTTATTTTATCAAGTTGAACTTGACTCTTTCTTGTTAAACAATGTCCAATTTGTTTCCAATTAACTAAATCCTTACTTTCAAATAAGGGAACTCCAGGAAAATATTGAAATGAGCTACATACAAGATAATATGTATCTCCAACCTTACAAACACTTGGATCTGGATAAAAACCTTTAATTACAGGATTATTATATTTCATTTGCTTACCTCCAATTATTAATACCTAAATTTACAATTATAACACTATCTTTGTAAACGTTATTCTTTGATAATATCTTTATATTATCATTAATCATCACTATCAAATACCCAAACTTCTAGTAATGAAATACATATATTTTTTTATTATTCAATTGCTATCCTTAAACACATAGATTTTATAAATTTTCTATATAATAACTAATGAACAACTTAAATTTCATTATTTTTTTGCTTTTCTTCCAATACTTTGCTATACTTATGTGACTTTAATTAAATTAGTGAGGTGTTAAAATTGAATAAAATTATTAATGATATAGGTAACTACTATGAAGTAAAAGAAGATGTTGCTTATATTACAGTATTAAAAAAAGATGGAACTGAGCTTATAACTAAAATTGATCTTGAAAATTTAGAAAAGATAAAAAATATGGGAACTTGGTTTGCAGAATGGAATAAAGATTATAATAATTACATAGTGCAAAATATTAGTTCAACAAAAAAGAATAAAAAATCTAAACCATTAAAACAAAGTCTTCAAAGTGTTATATTAAATGTAAATCCTAAAGCTCCTATTAGATATATTAATGGTGATACATTAGATAATAGAAAGTGTAACTTAGAGATTTTTAATCAAAATACTATGAATGAATATGAGAAAAAAGATGGTGTTGTTTCTATTATTTTAAAAGATAAGTTTGGTAAAAAGGAAGGCATTGCTTTAATATCTGAAGAAGATTTGCCTATTGTTATCAATGAAAAATATAGTTGGGTGCTACATAAATCTCATAATAAAATATCTGTTGTAGCAAATACTCCTGAAGGAAGAATTCATCTTGAAGATATTATTATGCCAAGAGAAGAAAATCATAAGATTGAACATATAAACAACAATCCTCTTGATAACAGAAAAAGCAATTTAAAACTAGTTAGTTTAGAAGAATAACTTATATAAGTATAGGCTATAGATAATTATATAAATTTATCTATAGCCTATAAAATATTTATATTATATACATGTTAGTTTGAATTTATTTTATACTCTTTATATTCCTTATCCTCTTCTAATTTCATCATCTTTTTAGATACCCATAAATATAAAACTATTGCTATCAAAATAGATAAAATATCTGCTACAGGCTGTGACCATGCAAGACCTGTTATTCCTAAAGCTTCTCTTAAAATAAATAATGCAGGAATATATATAAGTCCTTGTCTACTTAAATTAATAATTAAAGATGAAACTGCTGCTCCCATAGCTTGTAAAGCGTTAGTTAATACATAGAACACTCCAAAAAATGTACTTGTTGTAAGCAATATTCTTGAAAATTGTACAGAATAATCAAATGCACTAGGTTCGGTTAAAAATGCACTAACTATTGAATTTGTAAACAAATAACATAAAACTGTAAGTATTAAGCCAAGTAAGAAAGAAAATATCAATGAAAATTTCATTATTTTCTTAAATCTATCCCATGTATTAGCACCAACACAATAACCTAATAAAGGCTGAACTCCTTGCCCAATTCCCATTGAAATCATTCCTGTAATCATAGTTACTTTCATTGCAACTCCAATTCCAGCAAGTGCCATATCGCCATATCCAGCCATAAGCCCGTTCATTATAATTTGTGAAATACTCATCATAACTGACGCAAGAGAAGCTGGAATACCTATAATTAAAACACCACTACATATTTTATCTTTAATTGAAAAATCATTAATATTTATACTTAGAGATGATTTTCCCCTAATGAAATAAAGAATATAATATGCTGCTGCTGCTAAATTACCAATAACAGTAGCTATTGCTGCACCCTTTATATTCCATCCAAATCCTAAAATCATAATTGGATCAAGTATAATATTAAGAAAATTGCCTATAAGTTGACCCATCATAGCTTTATTTGCTTGACCTTCAGCACGTAAAATATTTGAATAACAATTTGAAATAAGTACAAAAGGACCACTTAAAGATACAATAATAAGATAACTTCTTGCAAAATCCCAAGTATCACTACTTGCACCTATTAAAGAAAGAATTTGATCCATAAAAATTAAAAACACTAAAGACATTGCAATACCCACAATTACACATGACCACATACAAAAAGAACATACTTTTTTAGCATATTCCTTACGGCCTTCTCCTAAAGCACGAGAAATTACCGATGTACCACCAATCCCAAAAACTGTACCTACAGCCATAAACATTAGAAATACTGGTGTTGCAAGAGAAACTGCTGCAACTTGATAAGCATCATGTGTTTGACCAATAAAAAAAGTATCTGCCAAATTATAAATAAGAACCATTAACATTGCTATCATAGCTGGAATAGCATTCTTAATTACCGCTTTCGATACTGGCATTGAATTAAATGCCTCTAAAGAGTTATTGTTTTCCATTATAATCCCTTCAAATTCAATCGTATGCGATTGATTATATTTTATTATATGCTCGTTTATATAAACGAGCATTTTATTTTAAAGTATTATTAACTTTTTCTAGTAAATCCTTAAATAGTACTTTTTCTATTTCTGTTAAATTAGATAAAAGGAATGTTTCAGTTTTTAACATAGAATCTTCAGCTTCTTTACAGCATTGTTCACCAAGTTCTGTAATTCTAACATATTTAATTCTTTTATCATTATCATCAATATAGCTTGTTACAAGATTTTTTTGTTCTAATCTTGAAATAATCCCTACTGTAGTAGATTGTGCAAGATGAAGTATTTTTTCTAGCTCTTTAAATGTTACTTTCTTTTCTGCAGTATCATTTATACTAAACAATGCTGACACTTGTACAAGAGTTAATCCTTTTTCCTTTAAATCTTTATTTGACATTTTTTCTAATGAATTGTGTATTTGCCTAATTAACATTCCACAAGTATTATCTATATCCAATTATATCACTCCAATCTACATACATAATATACTATTTAAAATTATAAAAGTAAATAGTATGCGATTGAATTTTTATAATTACATGTTCTTATAAATCCTAATTTTAATAATAAATTTATAATATTATTTATTGTCTTTTATTTTTAAATACTTTTCTAGACCATTTCTTCTTAATTTACAAGCTGGACACTCTCCACATCCATTACCTATTATTCCATTATAACAAGTAAGAGTTTTTTCTCTAATATAATCTAATTTTCCAAAGCTATCTGCAAGTTCCCAAGTTTGTGCCTTATCTATCCACATTAAAGGAGTATGAACTACAAAATCATAATTCATAGCTAAATTAAGTGTAACATTAAGTGATTTAATAAATACATCTCTACAATCAGGATATCCGCTAAAATCTGTTTCACATACACCTGTTACAATATGTTTTGCCCCCTTTACTTTTGCTAAAACTGCAGCAAAAGTTAAAAATAACATATTACGTCCTTCAACAAAAGTTGATGGTGGCTCTTTGCCTTCTCCTTCTTTTATTTCTATATTATTACGAGTAAGAGCATTTGGAGCTAATTGATTTAATAAATCCATATCTAAAATATGATGCTCTACCCCTAATTCCTTTGCAATATTTTTTGCACACTCAATTTCTAAGCTATGCCTCTGATTATAATTAAATGTAACTGCTATTACTTCATCAAATTCTTTAAGGGCCCAAAATAAACATGTTGTAGAATCTTGGCCTCCACTAAATACAACTACTGCTTTCTTATTCATACTTATCACTCCTATTTAATATTTTTAGGCCTTATTTTATTAAATAAAAAAGGTTTATTTTATTACACAAACTAGCATAATAAAATAAACCTTAACTTTTTAATCTATTTAATATTTCTTAGCCTAGTTTTGTTTAAGGACAGGATGGTCTTAATGAACTGTCCATATTAAGTTTTTCAGTTTTTAGTATAATATACCTTATGGTAATTTTCAAATTTTCTTTAGTACTTTTATTAGTTTAGTATTTTTAAATATATATTTTGATGTTATATTCATTAAATGTACTTTATCCGCTGTATTTACTCTATACAAATAATGAAATATTATTAACTTTTAAAAGTCATCAATCTTATTAAATTTCTTAAACTTTTAGATTTACAAATATTTCTTTTATATTCTTTTCATATCTCTCTTTTACATTCCAATATGGTACTACTTAAATAGAAGTCTATAACATCAAAGCCTGTCCCGTAGTATTTATTTACATTCCAATATGGTACTACTTAAATGATTTACATCTTCTATTGTTATTCCATTTTTACCTACATTTACATTCCAATATGGTACTACTTAAATGTGTGAAGCTGAATTTGTAGAGTTTTCATCTGCTTTATTTACATTCCAATATGGTACTACTTAAATTTAACTCTATAGTTCCAGTACCAAAAACTTTTATAATATTTACATTCCAATATGGTACTACTTAAATGAAAAACAAAGAAAATAAAAGTAATTTGTAGAAAAAATTCACATTCCAACATGGTACTACTTAAATCAGCTTTTAGAGCAGATATAAACATTTCTTTAACTTCATTTACATTCCAATATGGTACTACTTAAATGTTCAATAGTAAACACACCGTCATTGTTTTGAAAGTATTTACATTCCAATATGGTACTACTTAAATTTGTCTTTTAAATTCTTGGAAGCCTTCTATTTCCCCTATTTACATTCCAATATGGTACTACTTAAATTACAGTAGTAAAGGTAGAAAACAATGTTGTTCAAATATTTACATTCCAATATGGTACTACTTAAATAGTTTTACTCAGGAGCAGATAACGCAGGTAAAATGAATTTACATTCCAATATGGTACTACTTAAATTGGGTCATGCTATTTAAAAAGTGGAACAAAAGAAAAATTTACATTCCAATATGGTACTACTTAAATGAATGTAAATTTTGAACACACTAAAGTAATTACTAGATTTACATTCCAATATGGTACTACTTAAATGTAAACTAGCTAGTTTACTCAAAGTTTCACTATACTCATTTACATTCCAATATGGTACTACTTAAATGTTGATGATGAACAAAGTTTAATATTTACTACGAAATTTACATTCCAATATGGTACTACTTAAATATTGGATCAGAAGATTACAACAAGAATGTAATAATCAATTTACATTCCAATATGGTACTACTTAAATATAGAAATTACGATTTTAAATTTTCAACCGCAGGAAAATTTACATTCCAATATGGTACTACTTAAATTAACTGAGGTAGACCACACATCTTTCATAGTCTCCATTTACATTCCAATATGGTACTACTTAAATTTCTGCAGAAGATGCTTCTATAGCACTTTCTCTAAATTTACATTCCAATATGGTACTACTTAAATCTTCAATCCCTTTTCTAACTTCCTTACAGTACCATATTTACATTCCAATATGGTACTACTTAAATTTTAATATTGAATAGCCGTTAAAAGCTACACTCACAATTTACATTCCAATATGGTACTACTTAAATACAATTCCGATAAACTGAACTACTACAGGAGTTTTAATTTACATTCCAATATGGTACTACTTAAATAAGTATTATTAAGTTTGGTCTTATGTCAGTAGCTAGATTTACATTCCAATATGGTACTACTTAAATACAATATGCTATATCTTTATAATTTGCTTGACCATAATTTACATTCCAATATGGTACTACTTAAATACACTTTTTTTATTGCACTAAATCTCGATAAACAGCAATTTACATTCCAATATGGTACTACTTAAATCTAAAACATTAACAAAGAGGGATAGCAACAATGCAAATTTACATTCCAATATGGTACTACTTAAATTAAATTTTAATGTTGATAAGGGGTATTTACTTCTTACATTTACATTCCAATATGGTACTACTTAAATTGCAAGTGCTTATTACAATTTAAGTAAAGAAAATAATTTACATTCCAATATGGTACTACTTAAATAGGATAAGAGAAAAGGAAGAGTTTTAATGCTTGAATTTACATTCCAATATGGTACTACTTAAATAGTTCCCCAACTAATTCATCATTTTCTATTTTAGAATATTTACATTCCAATATGGTACTACTTAAATTCTCATTTTTATTTACTTCTTTAAAAACATCGTCATAATTTACATTCCAATATGGTACTACTTAAATACGGTGAAATAATGGCTCAATTTGATAGAAACTCAATTTACATTCCAATATGGTACTACTTAAATGATGGTCAAACTGTTGATGAAATATTTGATTCAGAATTAATTTACATTCCAATATGGTACTACTTAAATTTGGTTGTTGGACAACTATCATTTAAGAGTTTCTTATTTACATTCCAATATGGTACTACTTAAATAAAATGGTTACTTGTTCCCCTTATGGCTTTAATTTTATTTACATTCCAATATGGTACTACTTAAATATTCCTTTTGTTGGTTCTACACTTTTATTACTTTGATTTACATTCCAATATGGTACTACTTAAATTTAATTTTAAAAACTCTTGTAAGTGGCTTGTTTACTATTTACATTCCAATATGGTACTACTTAAATATTTTAAAAAATTATTTGGTCAATATAAACTTCTTGATTTACATTCCAATATGGTACTACTTAAATTTCAGTATTATCTGTTATATCAATAGATATTACTGAATTTACATTCCAATATGGTACTACTTAAATAATTTCGTACTCTTTATTGTCAATAGTAATTGTTTTATTTACATTCCAATATGGTACTACTTAAATAAAAAAGAAACAACTTATTAAATGAATTAGAATCAAATTTACATTCCAATATGGTACTACTTAAATGTTTCTCTAACTAGTCCACTTGAAGTATAGCCAGTATTTACATTCCAATATGGTACTACTTAAATTACACAAGATTAATAATAAATAGTGAGGTGTTAATAATTTACATTCCAATATGGTACTACTTAAATTAGCTAATATCCACTCCTGAAATTCTGCAAGAGTCATATTTACATTCCAATATGGTACTACTTAAATGAATTATAGCTAAACAGCTAATCGGCGAGATAATTCTATTTACATTCCAATATGGTACTACTTAAATCAGTTTTATAAAACAAAATATAAAGTTAAAAGCAAGATTTACATTCCAATATGGTACTACTTAAATCCAACTACAAAAGCTGATGCAGTTGCTACATACTCTAAATTTACATTCCAATATGGTACTACTTAAATCCGACAACTCTTATAAGCTGATTTTTCTATTCAATATCATTACTTTTTGTCTACCTATAATAAATTTTCATATCAACAATATTTAAAATCTCAAACTATTAGCAATATTCATCTTACAACCTAGTATTTATCTACTCTTGTCTATCCCCCTATATTTTAACACTATCTGTGGTCGACAATCAAATAAAATTACTAGTCTTATCATCATCTTTACCCCACATCTCCTTGCTCAACCATCTATCGCTCCTACTCTTAAATAGAATTATAGAATCTCTATCATCCCTTACAACCTTTTTTAATTCATAATTAAGTTTGACAATTTGTGCTTCTGATAACTCACCTTCAAAAACAGAGTTTTGTATATGACATAAATATTTTTTACATATTTTAAATGTTCTATTTAACACCCTTTGACCACCATCATCTGTTTTTATATCATAAACTAGTATAACATACATTTATTCAATCCCCTTACCACCAAATTTTAAATGGATCATATTCCTTTTCACCTAACAAATGCTTTATTAGTTTATAGCACTCTAATCTCATTAAATATTCATACGATACACTTTTATTTAACTCTTTATGTTTTATTGTAGTTTGCAACCTTTCATCTAACTCAGCTACTATAATTCTTGATGCTTCTTTTGTTAAATGCAAATAATTTAACTCCTTTGTAAAACTCTTTTCAGTAATTTGCTTCTTATTCAACAAAGAAAATATAAGTCTATCTGCCAGTATTGGTTTAAATATTTCTGCAATATCTAAACTTAAAGAAAATCTCCTTTCCCCTGGTTCATGCAAATAACTAACTGTTGGATTTAATTGAGTGTGATATATTGAACCTAGTACCTTTGTGTAAATTAACGTATTTACAAAAGAAATTAAAGTATTTATCATATTATCTGGCGGATTCTTAACTCTCTTTTTAAAATCAATATTTTGATCAATTATTATATTCCATGCTTCATAATATACCTTACGTATATTTCCTTCATATCCCATCAATTCATTTATACTATTACTTCTGTATATATGTTTTCTTATGGCTTCTATCTTATCCATATATGCCTGTACATCTTTTCCTCTTCCATTGTAATACCTTAAATTTCTATAAATATTATAACTTGCTCCATCTATAAACCTTTTAGCTATTTCTAACCTTTTATCGCTATCACTATAATGATTCACTTGATTAACTAACAGATTTCCAGATACTAATTTTTCCTTTGGCTGAAAACTTCCAGTATAAAAACTATAATAATTAAAAAAATGAATAACTACATCATATTGAGATAAATAATTTATTAAATTAGTGTTGAAGTCCATTTCCGACATTACATATATCTCATTAACAGTTTCTATTGGTATATATTTTCTCTCACCAAATTCATCAACAAAAGCAATTGAATTATCCTTTCTCTTTAAAGTACCATTATTATAAATGTAATAGCTTCTTTTCATTAATCCTTACCCCCTTATATAAAGCACAAATCATAATAAGCACAAGCCTTACATATTCTTTTTTTATCTAATACCGGTGGCTTACTATCTTTTATTATTTTTTGTATATCCAATAAAATATTTTCAATAACTCTTATATCTTCATCCGTAAGAGTTACCTCAATGCTTTGTTTAAGTAATGGATAATCTATTTTAGCTTTTATATTATCTACCCCTCTATTTTTTAAGAAATATAGATAATATTTAACCTGAAATATACTAGCCTCTTCAATTTTTTTACTTTTTTTAACCTCATGCAAAACACCTTTAGAACGTATAAAATCAATATTTATTATGTTATCAATGTTTATATGTTTTTCATCTCTTTGATAAGTTTCTTCATCTATTGCTTTTCCAATAGCAACACTTTCATTCCCTTGCTCCATTTGAATCTCATTACAAAAATACCATAACTTTCGCTTGCAAACCTCATAATAATAAATCATTACACCAGTAACATCTTTTTTCATATTAACCTCTCACTAACACTTAAATAATATTTGTACTAAAAACTATTACCATATAGCTGAATTTCTAGTTTGCTTATCATACCTCATCCTTTTATACCCAACTTCATCATATTCACATTCAATAACTTTTATATAATCTTTAACATTATTACTCAACATAACTTTTTTATAATGAATAGCCTTACCACTTTGTACTGCAAACTCATAATTTTTAACATCAATTGGATGAACTGAAACTGTATATTGCTTTATTTTATCTTTTAATTTTACCCTTTCAATGATACTAATTTCCCTATCCTTTAATTTATTCTCTAACTCAGTTATATCACTAAGATATTTTTCGTATATAGGACTTGGAATAATTTCTTCTGATAAAATGTTTCTCAAATTCACATCATTTACCTGAAATTTATATGGTTCAATATCATTTATAAATTCATATTCCTTATTATATTTCCTCATATAATCACTATCTTTTAAATTTTCTGTTGTTAAATATTTTTCTATCAAACTAACCTTTTCCTTTTCAGATAGCTGTCCATCTAAATCTTCTATTGCTTCCTTTGACAAATTAAATAACGATCTATCAATAAATCCTCTTTTTCCATCAACTAAATTAGATTCTTCTATCTTGGTATATACATAACAATTATAATCTTTTGAATCTTTTTTACCCTTTCTATTGCATCTACCCAATCTTTGAAATAAAGAATTTAAATCCTGTAACTCTGTAAATAAATAATCAAAATCTATATCTAAACTAGCCTCAACTATTGATGTAGATATCCAAATTCCACTTTTCTTATCAATATTCTTTTCTTCATCATAAGTTTTTCCAAACTCTATAATATCCTCTTCTTTTTCAAGTCTTTCCTTTCTTATAAATTTACTATGCAATATATTTAATTCTTTTTCATCTACTTTACCCTTTAATTGATTATAAATTTTTTGAGCTTCTTTTATTGTATTACATACAATTAATACCTTATTATTTTTATTTAGTTTTTTATTTTCATTATACTTTTCATAAATATCATCTGAACTTATTCTTTCATTTATTACTTTTAAATTATGTCTTATTACATCACTAGTAAAAGCATTTTCATTTTCCTTAAAATCCATATTCTTTTTTAATAAATCTTTTATAAATGGTGGTAAAGTAGCTGTAAGTATTGCTATTTTACCACCTTGTTCATTAACTTTTTCCAATCCATAAATCAAATATGCTAATAAATCTGCACTATAAGCTTGTATTTCATCTATAACTATTTTTGAATAACCTAATGTAGTTAACTTAAGTTCATAACTTGGATATTTAAATACAAAATCAAAAATTTGATCCATTGTTGTAATATTTATTGGTATAGATAATTGTCTACCTATCGTATGATAATTTAATATATCTTCATTTTCACTCATATCATTACTTATATTTCTAAGATAATACTCTAATGAACTTGAATGTAATATTGCAATTTTCTCTTCAATCTTGTCATTATTCAATATATTCTTTCTAGCTCTATCATAAATTGCATTTATAGCTGTTCTTATTGGTAATACGAAAAATCCCTTAGTATTCCCCATCCATAAAAAGCCAGCTTCTGTTTTTCCCATACCAGTTTGAGCTATTGCTATAATATTCTCATTTTTATTTTCTAAAGCAAACTTTTGTAGCTCATTCCATTTTGTATTGTTATTTTCCTTTTTCCATTTAATTAAAAGATTTTTTAATGCTTCTTCTAAAAAACTGTTAGGATACTCAGCTACATTTCCAGCACTTGCACTATAGTCACACTTATGAAGATATCCTTTTATTTTTATAGTTTCAGGATTATTTATTAATTCTTTTTTTACTAATTTTGTTTTTATAGACCTCTTGATTTTGTAAATATTAAAATCTTTTACTAAGCTTTTAATTAATTCTTCCTTTTCATTTAAAATTTCAAAAACATTCCCATAGCTATGATGATTTAAAACACTATGAGCAACTTTTAAATAATCAGCTTCAGTAGTAAACATTTTGCTATCTATAAAATATAAAGATAGAACATTATGTACAACCTCTTTATCTTCATTAAACTTTAAAGTTTTACTTTTTACCCTTTTTTGAAATTCATCATTTAATTTTCCTAAATCATGATATATACAAGCTTTTTCTACTAAATTATAAATCTCACCCTTTTTTATATACCCAAGTTCTAATAATAAATCTAAACATTTTAATAATTCTTCTGTATGCTGCTTTATAGTTTTATCTGGCTTTGCTAACTTATTCTCTATTAACTCTAAAGTTTTAATATCTAATATTTTAAATCTCTCTTCCATTTTACCCCCTAATTATAAAGCAGTAGGAACTCCCTACTGCTTATTATTAAATGAAATTTACTATATACTCTTTTTCATCAGCCTTATCTATAAATATATTTTCGCTAGTTTCTTCTATATAGTATTGTGATGCATATAATACCTTTCTTTTTTGAAATTGTCTCTTACCATATATAATGTCATAGTTTTTGTTTAAATAATATTTTGTACCACTAACCTCTATGCCACTTCTTATATTATCAAACCATACTCTTTCATTTTTAACATCTTCATAGCTTAAATATGCAGAGTAATTACTTCTAACTTCTCCCTCATAGTCTTCAATCAAGGTTACTATTTCAGCTTCTTTTACATCTACAAAATCTTCACTTCTACCTATAGATTTTAAATTATATATATTTTCTTCAACTTCTTTTAAAGTCTTTTCATCTGTTCTTACATGAATGACAAGTTCTATATTATTTAATATTTCATAAAACTTTAATGATGTTGTTAACGATCTAAACTTTGAAATAGGTTTAGTATATTCTTCTAATTCATAATTTTTTTGCTTTTGTTTCATTTCTTTTTCTCTAGCTTTAATTTCCTTTTCTTTTTCAGATACCTCTAAAAACTCTTTAGATTTTTTATCTAACGTTTTCTTTTTGGCTAATAACTCTAATTTTTCAGTTTTTATCAAATCTAATTTTTCTTTAAATTCACCTTTTTTATAGATATCTATTTTATCCTTTAAATCTCTTAAATCTCTATACTCTTTTAACAATTGCTCATTGTATACCTGTATAGTGATTCCCTTTCTAAAACTATTTCCCTGTGACTTTTTAGCACTTGCCACTTTTTCGAAGGCAGTTGATAAAAGGATTTCATTTCTCATCTTAACCAATATTCCTCTATCGTCCATTACTGAATTTAAAAAACAATAATCTGTGTACGGCTCTTTATGCATAGACTCAAACTTGCCTTGTACACTTATATCCATTGGATGATACTCTTTGTAATTACATGCATTATGAATTGCACCTATAATAGTTGAAATTGGAGGGAGTGGATATGTCATTTTATTATCTAACGTCTCTTCTCTTTTATAATTAGCACTACTTTGAGTAAGTACTATTCTTAATGCTTTCATAATTTACCTGCTTTCTCTTACTATTATTCTGCATTAAAGTAAGCATTTACTTCACTTCTAACTATATCAAAAAATTCCACAATCGATTTAGGCTCTAATTCTCTTTTTATTTCATTCTCATTTTGAAATGCTTTTCCTTCTAATAAACCAACATAATATCCTTTTCCAATTTTTTCTTTTAAATCTTGTGATATTACTAACTTATCCTCTTCTACCTTAACTACATTCTCAAAATAATGCGTTTTTCTATCTGATAGTCCACCTACAATAAATACAGGCTCTGAATTATCTAGGTTTCCCTTTACTGTTAAGCTTAAATTTTCTATAGCATCTAATATAGCATTTACTCTTGCTGCTTTTTCATTATTATCAGCTTCTTTATACCCGTCTTCTCCTGCAAAATTTTCATCTTTCCCTATCATCTCTAAATCAACAGTTATACTGTAAACCTTTAAAGATTTGTCATATTCATATTGATAAGGCATTAGACCTGCCTCTACAGCTTTTTCTTGTAAATTTATTTTATTTGCGTTAGCATAATTATTAGCTAAATATAAATTATTATGAAATCTTGTTTCATTTACAAAGCTTTCACAAGAAATAGCATCTGTTAAGTAAAAAGAACTTTTTCTAATATTAGTAGTACCCTTAGTACTCATATATCCACCTTCAAGAGCTCTACAATTAGAAGCATTTAGCTCTTTATTTACCATCTTTTGTGTTGCTCCATTTACATCTGTTTGTAAATCATCATACATTCCACTTTGAACCATTATTGCATTTTTCAAACTTTCTCTACTTCTTATTGTATATACTTTTCTATTCTTAAATATCTTTTGCACACTTGCTATA
Source organism: Clostridium sp. K04 (assembly GCF_019734375.1). Lineage (NCBI taxonomy): Bacteria > Bacillati > Bacillota > Clostridia > Eubacteriales > Clostridiaceae > Clostridium > Clostridium sp. K04. Next base: position 4,101 of record NZ_JAASHD010000029.1, on the reverse strand, counting down.
TTTCCTAAACCTTCTCCATAATTTGAAGTCATATTTGCTACAACTGTTAAAGTTAGCGCTTTTTTATTCATTTCTCCACCCCTACCTATTCATTTTCATTACTATTTGTATTCTTTGACAACGCATTGATAAATGTATATGCTAAATCTTTATTTGATTCAAAATCATCAAATAAGTCATAAATAAATCCAAATTCTACTCCTGAATAATTCGACAATTGAAGTAGTATTTGACATACTCTATCGTAATCTTTAAATATTATGGAACTAGTTAATTTTTGTCTATAACTTTCAATCTTATTTTTTTCTAAAGCGCCTGCTACTTTTTTTGAGCAAGCATAAGCCCCTTTTAACCTATCCTTCATACATTTATTTCCCCTTATTAAAATATTTGTTTTTATAAGTTGAGTTGCTAAGTAATTTCTATTTCCTTTTAAACATAATTCTATTAAATTATCTAGCACCATGTTGTTCATAATACATTCCATTACTTCTTTTTGAATATTTCTATAATATTTATCATTTACCTTATAAGCAGTATTAAATGAGTTATAATCTATCTTTTCTCTATCTAGTGCTTTAAATATGTCAATACTATCTTTTCTTAAGTACAATGTTTCAAAATACCCCTTGTTTATATCCTTAAATATTATTTCAACATCTCTTTGTATAAAATCTATTGATTCCACAATACCTCTAAATAATGCTTGTCTAGTATCTAATTTGCCATTATTCTCATCTATATTTTTTCTTATTATTCTTTCAAATGTTTCATTTGATACTTTTAACCTATCAATTGTATAATTATCATTAATAAAGAATGCTTCTCTATTTCCTACAAAAGCAAATGGAATAAAATCCATTTCTATCATATCATTTCCCATAAATTTGCTATTATCAAAATTATATCCTGTCGATTTTCCTTTTTTACCTACATCAATACAATATCCTAATAATCTACAATACTCTTGTGAATCATTAAATAATTGGTTTGTATTAGCATAATTAGCATACATATTTTTTTTACTTCTAAATGTTTCTCTTATAATATCAGCTCTATTTTCTTCAATGATATCTAATATATATTGTTTATTTTTATTTTCAAATTTAATTTTATTAAAGCATTTTTTCATTATAGTATTAGCTACCAATTTATCATTAACTATCTTTATCTGTTCATTAGTTATTTCTTCATTAGAAAGTATATTTTCAACAATTTTATGATGAAACTCTTGTCCATATTTATCTTCGACAAATTCCAAATATTTTTCTTCTCTAATATCAGAACTATTATATAAAATATAATCTTCTTCTTTATGATAGCTTAAATTATGATAGTTAAAATATTGCAATAGTCCTAATATACTAGCAGAACTTCTCCAATCAGATGCTTCTAACTTAGTATCATAATTGCTATTCTGTAAATTTGTTTTCATATTTACCTCCTTTCTTATAGTAGATCTTGTGTTATCAAATCTATCATTCCAAAACCTGCTGACTTTCTGCTACCAATTCCTTGATCATAAAAATATTGTAATATTTCATTATTTGCCTGAATTTCAAACATACCTGTTGTTATGTCTATATATCTCCCGTAATGCTTTACAACAACCTTTTTGCATTGAATTGGACTAACTTTTATTTTATTAATTTCATCCTCACTAAATCCAGCTTGTCTCACTTGATTACTTATTACATTGTTTAATTTTTCTCTAAAATCAGCATCACTAAAAACATAATACTTATCACTATTATTTTCTCTATTATGTTCTCTAACACATATACCACTACCTATTGTAGTTTTAAATATAGCTCTTGAGTTTACTATTAAATCTTGCTTTTGATTTGTTATACTTTTTAATATCATTGAATTTTTGTTCGGTAGTGAAAACGTTTTATTCTTTTGCAAAATAAAAGCATTAAATAAAATTAATCCTGTTTTTTCTGCATCTCCTGTTGAAAAAAGTATTTTTAACTTATTATTTTCCAACTTTATTTCATCTTTAGTAAATCTTGATTTAGGTAGTATTACTGAAAAGCAATAATCCTTTTGATTAGTATCCTTAAAAAATCTATCATAATATTTTCCATCATTGCATTTTGATATTGCATTTTTTATAAAACTTAAGACTATACTTCTATAATCAATAGGAAAACTACTTTTCTCTAATTCTAAGGTTAAAGTAAATCTCATTTTATTCCTCCTTTTATTTTGTTAATTCATACTTTATTTTTATTATCACCTCACCCATTGTTTTATCTACTATTTTTTAATTATAGAATTATATAAACATTCCACTATGGTACTACTACAAAATATTTATACTATAATTTACAGCATATTCTACATTCCAATATGAAGATACTATATTTAAAAAAATTATAAGTAAATCTCTTATAATATATATTTTACTACATAAGGTATATTATGTAAATGTAATTTCTATTTTTTATTTTCTTATTTTTTAACTCTTTGACTCATAAATAATAATCTATTAACATTCTATTATTCTTTATTTCCATTCTAATTATAATATTTACATTCCAATATGGAGCTACTACTATTGGATAATCCTCAATAAAAGAATCTATTAATTCTACATTTACATTCCAATATGGAGCTACTACTATTTATCTAACATGGTATAATTCTGTTTTGCAAATCCTATTTACATTCCAATATGGAGCTACTACTATTAAATGATTAGGAGGTGGGTTTATGGCTATTCAAACATTTACATTCCAATATGGAGCTACTACTATGAATTTATTTAAAAATGGATTCTTATTAAAAGCTGCATTTACATTCCAATATGGAGCTACTACTATTAGCTACATTTGCAAAGTTAAATATGATTCAACTAGATTTACATTCCAATATGGAGCTACTACTATGTATTGTTCTTTATATTCTTTGTTCATGTTTTTGTAATTTACATTCCAATATGGAGCTACTACTATCCTTTTGATACTGTTACACTTTCTCCAATATCTAAAATTTACATTCCAATATGGAGCTACTACTATTGTTATGTCAATTGGATCTGTATCTTGTGGATCATTATTTACATTCCAATATGGAGCTACTACTATGTTCGGACTGTTCTCAATATTAAGTAAAGTATTCCTGATTTACATTCCAATATGGAGCTACTACTATTAAACTACCAACTACATCAATTCCACCATCTGCTAAATTTACATTCCAATATGGAGCTACTACTATGCGTCCGCTCTTAAACTCTGATTTTCTTATTATATATCCCTTATTTCTGTCTATCTCTATATTTTGTAAATTTTATAGATATTTTCAAATAAAATATTTAGACTTATTCAACCCCTAATATTGAATTTATATAACATTGTCTCCCCCCTATGTTTTAACCATATGTTAGGTCGACAATTAAATTAATTTATTTTTTCTACTTTAATAATTAAATTTAAACATATTTATCTCAGACATTATAAATATGTTTAAATTTAAAGTTATCAACTACTATTACCTAATATAATTATAACATACAACATACCAAATAAAGTTATTATTTGAAATAAGATTTATCAAACCTTAAGATCTATTTCCTCATACTTTAGAAATAATTCTTCTTTTTCTATCAATCAGAACAACTTTATATCCAATTACTATTATCAAGTTATAGCTATAATCGGTAATCCTACCATAATAAAATACAACAGAATTTTTTCATTTCGCCCCCTCACTAGAATCCTCGATCTGTTAAGTTATATGAACATTGCTCTTCTCAACCTAAGGAAATACAATAAGTTTGCGATACTAAATAATACCCCCTTCGAAAAGGAGAGAAGAACAATGAGCAAAACTAATATAAAATGCCCACGCTGTAATTCTGATAAACTATACAAGTTTGGTATGAATAAGCAGGCTAAACAAAAGTATCAATGTAAGCAGTGTAAGCGCCAATTCGCCATAGGCGACGGTGACGGACGTCCTAAACTAAATAATCCTAAATGTCCTAGATGCGGTAAGGGAACTTACTTACATCATTCATATAAACATTACAATCGCTATAAGTGCAATAACAAGAAGTGTAATCACATAATAGTAAAACATCACACCACCAAT
>NZ_JAASHD010000028.1:14555-51722 GCF_019734375.1 Clostridium sp. K04 | reverse complement strand
GCAGTTACTGAAAACTTAATTAAATATGTTGAAGATAGAAAAGGTCACGATAGAAGATACGGAATTGACCCAACTAAGATTAAGGAAGAATTAGGATGGTATCCTGAAACTACTTTTGAAGTTGGTATAAAGAAGACTATTCAATGGTACTTAGACAACCAAGAATGGATGAAAAACGTTACTTCAGGTGAATACTTAAATTACTATAATGAAATGTATAAGTAATCATATATAATAGAAAAGCTGTAAGGAATTTATATTAAAATTTCTTACAGCTTTTTATTATATATTAATATTTATAGTGAATTTTATCTATTTAGATTTTATTTTATTTTTTATTTCGTTTATTGAATAAAGTAAAATTATTATAAATAGAGGTAACCACATAAGGGTAATTCTATGAATTATAAATAAATCTTTAGCCAATACTATTAATCCTGTTAAGATTGTAAAATAAGCAGTAAATTTAAATAGATAAATTAGTTTACTATCCTTAACTTTTATTATGAAATATATAAATGATACACAACAAATTAAAGTTAAAATAGTTCCTATGATATTACCAAATGAATATAAAATTAAGTATATCAATCCAGAACTTAAGAAGTTTAAATATGGTGGATCATATATAATATGAAGAACTAATTGATAAAATAATTTGAATAACATAGATATTCCAGTTCCAAATTGTGTTGTAAAAATCTCTTGTAAATAAGTTATTTGGAAGAATGAGAAAAATGTATTTGAATGATGTAATTGGAAATTAAAATGAACAAAGAAATAAATTGTTCCAATTATAGCTGCAAAATACACTATATCATTAATCCTAAATATAGATTTAGAGTTTTTAAAAGTAAATATAAGTGTTGCAATAACAACTAATATTAAATATGATCTAAATTCTAATAATAGTAATGAAAGTAATAATATTAGTATTATAGATTTATAATTAAGCTTTTTCGAGAATATATAGTAAAAAATTATTATTATCATAGCTATTATAATATTATCACGCATTAATAGTGAATTACATAATATATATCCAGGTAATATACTAAATAGTCCTAAGCTAATTAATGAAAGCTTTTCGCTTAAATAAATTCTAGATAGTTTATATAAATATATTGATGTAGGGATGTATACTACTAATTTTATTAATATTAAGTCTAAAGTAGAATTTATGCCAATAGATTTAAGAATAGTCAGTAAAATTACAAATATATTATAATTTCCATAGCTAGCATGACCAGCAAAATCAACAAATTCATATACAGGTAATTCTTTATTAAGCCATTGAGTTATTTCTCCATTTCTAAAATGATTTAGTAATATATCAGAATCTACATAATATTTATATTCGTCACAAAAGTGACTATTTAATACATCACCAAATAAAATTCCATGTTCAAATCCGTTTGATAAATTGTTGTAATAAATAAGTATAGTAGTAATTATATAAATTATTAAAAATGCACTTGATATATATAAAAAGCTTTTTGAATATGAATTCTTTTTATATAAATAGTAATTTAATAATAAAATTAAAATAATTACTAAAGGGGTAAAAATACTCATATTGATCTCCTTTGGTATAATTAATTAATATTAGTATATATTATTAAACAAAATATAACAATATTGTATATGATGTTAACAATTACAACTTATAAATACTAAGGTTAGGTATTTAGGTAGTATGATTTCTGCATAAATAAACATCTATTGATATTATTGACAAACTTACTAGTTAGTAAAAGTAATATTGAAAAAATATTAAATATAAACCAAGCTTTACATGAAAAAAACATTAATTTTAACAGGATTATTCAATATTAGATTATTTATGCTTAATGTTTACAGAATTATAAATTTTATGATATCATTTATTTGACATAATATTTTATATAGATGGGGGGGAAGATAATGTTTAAAATTAAATATGTAGCTAGGGTATTATGTGTACTATTTATAGTAAACTTATTCATTGCGGATTTAAAGCCATCTGCCACGTCATATTCTAGTAATGGGGCTATTGGAAATGTAGATATCATTTCTGATGTAGATGTATCAGTTGAATCAGTTGAAGCTTGGGCAAGAAGTAAAAATGCAACTGAAACATTTGTTAGTTTAGCGAAAATATACAAGCAATATGGACAAGCAAGAGGCGGGGTTAACTGGGTATTAGCTTATGTACAAGCTGCAAAAGAGACAGGCTATGGGAGATTCGGAGGAGTTTTAGATGAATCATATCATAATCCATGTGGATTAAAAATTCCTTCAGGCGGTGATGACTATGATCCAAATGCTCATAAAAGATTTGATAATTGGGAACAAGGAGTTATTGCACATTTAGATCACTTAGCGCTATATGCAGGTGCCAATGGATATCCTAAAACAGTATATGTTGAAAGTTGGAAAGACGAAGGTCTAGCATCAAATGAAACATATGATCCTAGACATATTGGCTGGTTTGGAACAACTAGTGGGATATTAGGTAAAGCTACTAATGCCATAGATTTAGGGGCTAAATGGGCACCATCTTCATCATATGGAGTGGAGTTATTTAGACTATATTGTGATGCTGTTAAAGCTAATTATTTAGAAGCAAAAAGTAATTTAGAATCACCAGCTAATGGAACAGTAATTACTGACGGCAAGTTAAATATAACTGGTTGGGCATTACATGCATTTGGCATAAAAGAAGTTAGAGTTTTACTAGATAATACTCAAATTGATACTATAAGTGTTAATGGAAGTAGACCAGATGTAAATTCTACATATCCAGGCTATTATAACGGTTCTAATTCAGGGTTTAATAAGACTATTGATATAAGTAACCTTGGAGATGGAAATAAGAATCTTGAAGTAATAGTGGTAGCTAATGATAATAGTACACAAAGTTATAAAAGAACTATTGTAGTTAAAAGTACTTTAGATTCAAAAAGCTCATTAGAAAGTTTAAGCGATAATGCTATAGTAAAATCTGATACTATAAATATTAGTGGATGGGCATTAGCATCGAGTGGAGTGAAAGAAGTAAGAGTATACGTAGATGGAAAAGATTTAGGTACAGTTACTTACGGAACAAATAGAGCTGATATTAATCAATTATATCCAGGGTATCCAAGTGGAGATAATGCTGGATTTGATGGGAATATTAATATATCAAGCATAGCATCAGGAAGTAAGACGTTAGTTGTAAGAATAACTGCAAATGATGGAACTATTCAAAATATCGAAAGAACTATAAAAATAGAGAGATTAGAATCAAAAAGTCATTTAGATGAGCCAAATAATAATGTTACAGTAAGATCAACAACGTTAAGCATTAGAGGATGGGCATTAGCATCAAGTGGAGTAAAGGAAGTAAGAGTATACGTAGATGGAAAAGATTTAGGTACAATTACTTATGGAACAAAAAGAACTGATGTAAATAATGTTTATCCAGGATACTCAAGTGGAGATAACGCTGGATTTGAAGGGAATATTGATGTTTCAAGCATAAGTTCAGGAAGTAAAAAGCTAGTTGTAAAGATAACTGCAAATGATGGAACTACTCAAAATATTGAAAAAACAATAAACATAGAGAAGGGACAATCAAGAAGCTATTTAGATGAACCAAATAATAATGCTACAGTAAGATCAACAACTGTAAGCGTTAAAGGATGGGCATTAGCAGCAAGTGGAGTGAAAGAAGTAAGAGTATACGTAGATGGAAAAGATTTAGGTACAGTTACTTATGGAACAAAAAGAACTGATGTAAATAATGCATATCCAGGGTATTCAAGTGGAGATAATGCTGGATTTGAAGGAAATATTGATATTTCAAGCATAAGTTCAGGAAGTAAAAAGCTAGTTGTAAAAATAACTGCAAATGATGGAACTACTCAAAGTATTGAAAGAACAATAAAGATAGAGAAAGCAGAATCAAAAAGTTATTTAGATGATCCAAAAAATAATATTACAGTAAAATCAACAACTGTAAGTGTTAATGGATGGGCATTAGCGGCAAGTGGAGTGAAAGAAGTAAGAGTATACGTAGATGGAAAAGATTTAGGGACAGTTACTTATGGAACAAAGAGAACTGACGTAAATAATGCATATCCAGGATATCCAAGTGGAGATAACGCTGGGTTCTCAGGAAATGTTGATATTTCAAGTATAGGTTCAGGAAGTAAAAAAGTAGTTGTAAAAATAACTGCAAATGATGGAACTACTCAAAGTATTGAAAGAACAATAAAGATAGAGAAAGCAGAATCAAAAAGTTATTTAGATGATCCAAAAGATAATATTACAGTAAAATCAACAACTGTAAGTGTTAATGGATGGGCATTAGCAGCAAGTGGAGTGAAAGAAGTAAGAGTATATGTAGATGGAAAAGATTTAGGTACAGTTACTTATGGAACAAAGAGAACTGATGTAAATAATGCATATCCAGGATATCCAAGTGGAGATAACGCTGGATTCTCAGGAAATATTGATGTTTCAAGTATAGGTTCAGGAAGTAAAAAAGTAGTTGTAAAAATAACTGCAAATGATGGGACTACTCAAAGTATTGAAAGAACAATAAAGATAGAGAAAGCAGAATCAAAAAGTTATTTAGACGATCCTAAAAATAACATGGTATCTACTGCATCAGTAGTAACTGTTAAGGGATGGGCAGTAGCAGCAAGTGGAGTAAAAGAAGTAAGAGTGTATGTAGATGGAAAAGATTTAGGTACAGTTACTTATGGAACAAAAAGAACTGATGTAAATAATGCATATCCAGGATATCCAAGTGGAGATAATGCTGGATTTGAAGGAAATATTGATATTTCAAGCATAGGTTCAGGAAGTAAAAAACTAGTTGTAAAAATAACTGCAAATGATGGAACTACTCAAAGTATTGAAAGAACCATTAATTATAGAAAGAAAAGTTTAGTTGTAATAGATCCAGGACATGAAAATACAGGTGGAGACCCAGGTGCTTCAGCTACTCATAATGGAATTACTTATATAGAATCAAATTTAAACTTACAAATTGCTGTAAGATTAAAAGCTCAATTAGAAGCTAAGGGAATTGAAGTATATATGACTAGATATGAAGGAAGTGGATTAATATCTACAGATTCTACAGAGAGTTTAAAAAAGAGAGTTACTGTAGCTAATGAAATGAATGCTGATTTCTTTGTTTCAATACACCATAATTCATTTACTAGTGAATCAGCAAATGGATTTGAAGTATATTACAGTACAGGAACTCCAATTACTACTACTATAGCTAAAACCTCTATAACTGAGGATGGAAGAGATTTAACTTTAGAAAGATCTGCTTATAGTACTAGAAGTAATACTGAAAAAGTTCAAATAAGTAAGTCAGTTGCAACTCAAATTACAAATGAAGTTTCAAGTAAATTAAGTATGTATAATAGAGGTGCTAAGGATAGTAATCTTTATGTTTGTAAAAATACATTAATGCCTTCTATACTAGTTGAAAATGGATTTTTAACTAATCCAACAGAAGCAGTTAAAGTAAGCACTGCATCTCATCAACAAAAGCTAGCAGAAATAATAGCAGAAAAGGTAGAGGCTGTTTTACAATAATAATATAAAAAAGAGTATTTCTAAAACGAGAAATACTCTTTTTTTATGTAATTTATTCAGCTTTTTTTGGCTTTATAAAGCATCCAATAACTAAAGCTATTATAGTAGGAATAACCCATCCAAATCCAACACTAGCTAAAGGAAGGAAGTTTAAGGCACTACCAAATAGTGCAAATAATAATCCAAATACTAATGAAGTATAAACAGCCAATCTAATAGCTATTATATTAGTTAAAATCTTATTAAACATAGTAACTATAATAATAGTAATAGCCACAGGATATAAAACATTTAATATTGGAACAGATAACTTAACAATCTTATCAACACCTTGACAAGCAATTATGTAACTCATTATAGAAATAGCAATTGCATTGAATTTATAAGATAACTTTCCATTGGTTACTTTTTCAAAGAAAGTAGAACCAGCTGTTAACAGTCCTATAGAAGTTGTTAAACAAGCAAGACCGATGGCAGCTCCGATTAAACCTACACCAAAAGTACCTAAAATTCTTCTAGCAATAAACACTAATAATGAAGTGTTTGATATGTTTGCATCAACTAAGTTTACAGTATGAGCACCTATATACGTTAATCCACCGTAAACAAATGCTAATCCAATAACTGCAATAACACTAGCTTTTAATAATACAGAATTAATTTCGTTTCCTTTATAGCCCTTATCAATTATAGAAGAAGTTATTACTCCTGCAAATAATAAAGCAGCTAATGCATCCATTGTTTGATATCCTTCAAGTAAAGATGTTGATAATACATTAGTTGCATCAGTTGATACAATTTCACCAATAGGGCTTATTACCCCTTTTACAATTACTATAGCTAATATTATTATTAATGCTGGTGTTAAGAATTTACCTATAGTATCAATAATTGATGAACGTCTTAATACAAAGAATAAGTTAATAATAAAGTAAATTGCCATTACTATTATTGGCGACCAATTAGGGAAAAATGGAAATATTGAAATTTCAAAAGTTGTTGCAGCAGTTCTTGGAATTGCTAATAGTGGTCCTATTGCAAAGAATAAAACAGTTGTAAGAATTAAAGTGAATTTTACACCTATTTTATTTGTTATACCTTCAAAAGTACCATTACCTCTTGAGCATGCAAGTATAGCAAGTAAAGGCAGTCCAACACCTGTTAGAACAAATCCAACTATACCTAATAAGTATTTGTCACCTAGCATATTTCCAAGTGCAGGTGGGAAGATTAAATTTCCGGCACCAAAAAACATTGAAAATAGGGCAAAACCTACTACAATAGAATCTCTTGTTTTATTTTTCATATGTATACCTCTTTCTAAAGAATAATTTATAAATTATTAATTTAATATAAGATTTAATTAATAAATTAATAATTATTAATTGCGAACTTAATAATAACATTTATTATAGCTATTTTCAAATAAATAAACTATATATATTTGAAAATAACTATACATAAAAAGCTATTAATGGTTATTTTATAGGGAATAATAAAAATTATAAAATAGAAGTAGATATGAATTTTGTAAAGGCATTGGGATAAATTACTTTATTCTTTTTTTAAATAGCCTATTATGATATTATAATATTATAGAGAACTCCTTCTCATTACAGTTGAAGGAGTAATTTGAAATAGCCAAATTGAAAATTTATATTTTCAGTTAAGTATACTAAAATTTTACTTGTGTAAGAGAGGGAATAATATGAAAGTAAGAAAGGCAATAATACCAGCAGCTGGACTTGGTACAAGATTTTTACCAGCAACAAAAGCTCAGCCTAAGGAAATGCTTCCAATAGTAGATAAGCCAACAATTCAATATATAATTGAAGAGGCTGTAGCATCAGGGATTGAAGAAATATTAATAATTACAGGAAGAAATAAAAAGTCTATTGAAGACCATTTTGATAAATCTGTTGAATTAGAAATAGAACTTGAAAAAGCAGGAAAGCAAGAAATGCTTGATATGGTTAGAAGTATTTCTGATATGGTGGATATTCACTATATAAGACAAAAGGAACCAAGAGGTTTAGGTCATGCAATTCATTGTGCAAAATCTTTCGTTGGTAATGAACCATTTGCAGTAATGTTAGGTGATGATGTTGTTGATAGTGAAGTTCCATGCTTAAAGCAATTAATTAACTGCTTTAATGAGTATAAGACTACTATATTAGGAGTTCAAACAGTAGACCCTAAAAATGTTGATAAGTATGGTATTGTTGATGGAATTCATATAGAAGATAGAGTATATAAGGTTAAAAGATTAGTTGAAAAGCCAGCAGTAGATGAGGCACCAAGTAATGTAGCTATATTAGGAAGATATATTATTACTCCTCAAATATTTGAAATATTAGAAAATACTGCGCCAGGAAAAGGAAATGAAATTCAATTAACAGATGCATTAGAAACATTAATTAAAAATGAAGCTATGTATGCATATGATTTTGAAGGGCAAAGATATGATGTTGGTGATAAGTTAGGATTCTTACAAGCAACTGTTGAGTTTGCAATGAAGAGGGAAGAACTTAGAGAACCATTTATAGAGTATTTAAATACTAAACCTTGGGAAAAATAATTAATATAAAACAAAGAAATGGCAAATAGAAAAATATAAATTTACTATTTGCCATTTATCATAATTAAAATTAGGTTTATGCCCTAGGTATAAGTCCTATTTTCTTTTGCATCTTTCTTAAATTCTTAATAGCAGCATAATTTGCTTTTTCAGCACCAAGCTTATAAATTTCTTCTAAAGCTTTTTTATCTTTAAGTAAGTTGTTTACTCTTTCTTGAATAGGAGCTAATTCTTCAACAATTGCATCTGCAACATCTTTCTTTAAATCAGCATATCCCTTATCTTTGTAAAGCTCAACAACTTCATCTTTACTATATCCCTTAATTGAAATAAGAATATCAAGTAAGTTCTTAACGCCTGGTTGTTCATCAGTATAATTTATAACACCAATACTATCAGTTACAGCTCTAGAAATTTTCTTTCTTATAACTTCAGGAGGATCCATAATTAAGATGTAGCTATTAGGATTATCATCAGACTTAGACATCTTTTTAGTAGGATCTTGAAGACTCATAACCTTAGCTCCAACTGGTGGAATATAAGGATCTGGTACTTTAAATGTTGGACTGTAAGCATTATTAAATCTTGTAGCCAAATCTCTAGCAAGTTCTAAGTGTTGCTTTTGGTCAATTCCAACAGGAACTAAATCAGTGTTATATAATAATATATCAGCAGCCATAAGAACAGGATAAGTAAATAAACCAGCAGGGATTGAGTCACCGTGCTTTTTAGATTTATCCTTAAATTGAGTCATTCTTGAAAGCTCACCCATATAAGTATTACATGTTAATAACCAAGCACCTTCTGAGTGTGCAGGCACATGTGATTGAATAAATAATGTATTTTTATTTGGGTCAATACCGCAAGCAATATAGATTGCTAAAACTTCTAAAGTTCTTTTTCTTAAATCTGCAGGAACTTGTTTAACTGTAATTGCATGTAAATCAACTACACAGAAAAAACAATCGTATTCATTTTGAAGCTTAACCCAATTCTTTAATGCTCCTAAATAATTTCCTAAAGTTAAATTTCCAGAAGGTTGAATTCCGCTGAAAATTATCTTTTTCTTATCTGCTATGTTTTCCAAAGATAGCACCCCTTTTCTAAATTTTAAGGCTAGTAATAATTTGACCTTTTCAGTCGTACATGATTAATTATAGTTACTATTATAAAATTACCAAAATTTTATGTCAAATGAATTATGCTATATGATGATAAAGTATAATAAAAAAGGAGCTACACTAGTAGCTCCTACATTTAATTCTAAATAATTATCTTCTGTCTCTATTCATTTTTTGAGCTTTTCTAGCTCTTCTGCAGTCTGGGCATCTTACAGGATCATTTTCAAATCCTTTTTCTTTGTAGAATTCTTGTTCTCCTACAGTAAATACAAATTCTTTTCCACAGTCCTTACAAATGATCTTCTTATCTTCCATTTTCATTTACCTCCTTAAAATCCATAGGGCTAATCTTGATAAAACTACTAACTTAACCCACTAAGGAAAAAAGGGGTATTTAATGATATTATCATAGAATTTCCTAATGATTTTTATTACACTATTATTATAGCATAATTTACCAAAAATGCAACAAAGATACTGTTAAAATAAGGTAAAATTATTTCTTTTTGTAACGAACTTGAAAAGCGATATAAGCAATTAATGGAATTACTATAAATAATACTAGATTAATGTATTGATAATACTTTAGTATAAAAAATAAAATATAATTATTCCTAGAAATAAAGCTTGAAAATATAAATACAGCCAGTGTATAAACTGTTATGAAATATTTAGTATTTTTAATATACTTTTTATATATTATGTATATTCCATAAGTACAAAGAATATATTTCAAGAAAAATCCTGCAACTGTTTGATATAAGAAAAAGAATTCTCCAAATTCTAAAAATCCTCCAATTTGAACTCTTTGACTTTGAGTAAATTCAGGATAAAACAAATTCGCAGCTCTAATAGGTCCAAAACTAGATAATATACCAATTAAAACATAAATGCAGACGGCACCTAATATACCTAATCCAATAACACTATGCTTTCTTAAGTCTTTTCCACTATTTAAGTATTTTAAATAAGGTAAGGCAATAACAAAAGCAGATAATGAACCTAAAACAAGTAAAAGGGTAGAGAAAAATTCACTACTGATATTGCCAGATAGTACTGGCATTATATATTTAATATCCTTATATTTTTCAGTAATAATAGCTAATAAGGCAGTATTAACACCTAATGAAGATATTAATATTATTACAAATGTTAATAATGTACTCATACTTTTTCCTATTAAAAATACTGATGGTAAAAGGAAAAATATTATTATATACCACGTAGGAGTTTCTAGGAAAAAGCAAGACTTAATAACATTAGCTTCTACAGAAGTAGCTTCTAATGAGGCTAAAAATAATCCAAATGCAAATAGAAGCAAAAATATATTTCCTAAAGTCTTAGAAAGACCAATGGTAAATATCTCATTTATATTATAAACTTTTTTAGAATCCATAACATAAATTAAGTACATCGCAAATGCAAAAAATATTAAATATATAATTAATGTATATAGCCAAGTGTCCCTTCCCCCCTCTTTAATAAACAAAGAAGGATATGTTTTTAATGATATATATGTAACACTAAATATAAAGAGTATAAAGTGTTTTGCTGATATTTTATTCATTTTTATTCCTCCAACACTAAATATAAACTGACTTTCTTAACTTTAAGTAAGGTTTTAATCAAAACTAAAGCATAGAATAAGTTATCTAAGAGTGAAGTGTTATTAACTCCAGAATATATAATTTGAAATTAATAATATTCACTATAAGATAAGCTAAGTCTATTTTATTATTCTCAAAAAAAATGAATATTAAACATGTGTAGAGGAATAATATCCTTAGGTGATGTAAATGGATAATTTAAGTTATATTAAACAACGATTTGAAGGGAATTTTGATGTAAAGTATAAAGATGTAAATACAATAATTGGTGATGGTACTATTGTATTTATAGATGATTTATGTAATGGTCAATGGATGATGGAGTATTTAATATTACCATTAAGGGGATTTGGACAATTAAAGGGAACTTCTATAAAAACCCCTAATGATTTATTGGAAAAGGTGCTAGATATAAGTGCAACTGGAGTGGCGAAGGATTTAGATGATGCACTTATGCATGTTTTGTCAGGAGATGCTATATTAGTTTTAAAAGATTTTAGTGAAATTATCTTTTGTGAGGTTAAAAACTTTCCAAGAAGGGGAATAGGAATACCTGAAACAGAAGCTGTTTTAAAGGGGCCTAGAGAAGGGTTTAATGAACTTATAGTAGATAATGTTGCACTAATAAGAAGACGTGTAAAAAATCCTAATTTGAAATTTGAAGCTGTTGTAGTTGGTGAAGAATCGCAAACAGCTGTTGCACTTGCATATATTAAAGGAGTTGCTCCAAATGAATTAGTGGATAAAGTGAAAAATAAAATTAAAAATTTAGATATGAGATTTATATTAGATTCTAATTATATTGAAGCAAATTTAAAAAAGCAGCATTCGTTTTTTGATACTATAGGGTATACTGAAAAGCCAGATGAGGTGGCAGCAAAGTTATTTGAAGGGCGTATAGCACTTATTGTAGATGGCACACCTTTTGTAATAACAGCTCCATATTTCTTTTTAGAAAACTTTCAAATGCCTGATGATTACTATATAAATAGGTATTATACAAATTTTAACAGGATTTTAAGGTGGATTGCATTTTTAATGGCTTCATTTTTGCCAGGACTTTATGTTGCAATAATTACATATCATTTTTCAATGATTCCGAGCCTATTTGTATTTAGGTTAGCGGTATCAAGGGCTGGAGTACCATTACCTACTTTTATTGAAGTAATTGTAATGATGCTTGCATTTCAACTCATTAAGGAAGCCGGCTTGAGATTGCCACACCCTATTGGTGGAGCAATGAGTATAGTATCTGCTCTTATTTTAGGGGATGCAGCTGTAGGTGCAGGAATTGCATCAAGAATTACTATAATTGTAGTTGCAATAAGTACATTAAGTTATTTCTTAATTCCTAAAATTTATGGTGCAGTTTCATTTTGGTCAATAGTAATAATGTTAGAATCAGCATTATTAGGTTTGCCAGGTTTCTTATGTGCTTCAATGATTTATGTTATTCAAATAGTAGAACTTGATTCTGTAGGATATCCATTTTTATTTCCACTTGGCACTGTAAGTGAATATAGATTTAAGGATGTATTCTTTAGAGGAAAGTTAAATAGAATTTCTAATAAAATAATAGGAGCAGGAGGTAATAAGGCTAATGAAAAATAGACGAATAAAGGCTTGGGTTTTATGTTGTGTAATTTTATTGCCATTACTTCTAACAGGATGTTTTAATTATCATGATATTAATAAAGTCACATTTCCAACAAGTGTGATTTTTGATGTTGATGATTTAGGAAAGAGTATTTTATATTTAGATTGTATAAAGCCTTATAGAAGTACTAATGATAGTTCAGATAAGGGAAGACGTATTATTTATAAAGGTGAAGGAAAAACAGCTATGGAGGCCTTAGAGGATATTAATAGGGTATCTAGTTATAAACTTGATTATAGTCAAACTAGAGCATATATATTTACTGAAAAGGCTGCAAGAAATGGAATAAAAAAGTTTTTAGATTTAATTAATAATAATAGTGATTTTCAAATTAAGCCAAGTGCTTTTGTTTATTATGGAGATGTTGAAGATTTATTAGATACTGTATCAGGAGATGAAGAATATTTAGGATTATTTTTAAATGATTTAGTTGGTAAGGAGAAGTATAATTCTAAGTCAGTAAGATCTAATATTAATTATTATTTAAGTAATACATTAATGGGAGGAAATACAGCATTATTAACATCTATTGATTTAAAGGAAGATGCATTAGATAAAAAGATAGAAATAAATGGAGCATCTATTTTCAAAGATAATGTTTTGGTTGAAAAAATAGATGTAGAAAATACTTTAATGTATAATATGTTAATGGGTGGAGCTAAAAGTGGGGTATTAGAAGCAACTAACCCAAATAGTAAATCAGATTTTATTAGTTTAGAAATATTAGATAGCAGTGTTAAAGATACTTTAAATTACGAAGATGGAAAATTTAAATTAATAAAAGAAGTTAATGTTGATGTAGCTATAAGTGAAATACAGGGGAATTTAGTAGTTGATCAATCAGTGTTAGATTATATTGTTTATAATGAAGAAGAATATATTAATGGATATATGGAATATATTTTTAATAAGTACAAAGAGAAGGATTTAGATATTTTTGATATTAAAAGATTAGCAGAAATGTACTTTCCAAAGGAAGATATAGAAGATCCATTAAGTATAGCTGATTTAGAAGTAAGAACTAAATTAACTATTAAGGGAACTGGAGTTGCTAAAGATAGTCTTTAAATAATAAATAAAAAGCCTTTATTAATTAATTATTTAATATATTAATAAAAAGTATCATATATTATAAAAAGATGAATAGTTTATATATATAATTAATTAAAAGTTAGAATCTTATTTATAGTTTTTAGCTTAAAATTTAGTTAGCCATTGTTAAAGAACAAAGGAAAAGATAGTTATAAAGTCATTTTCCTTGTTCTTTTTTTTATTACTATAAATATACTATATTATAGACTTATTATTAGCTTCAAAAGCAATTTTACTATAGATAAAAGGTAGGTTTTAAATAGACATATGTGAATATGTCCAATATGGTTAACGAATTGACTTGGATTTGAATAAGATATATTAGAGAGAATTTAAGGTAGGGACTATGAATAAGAAGAAACTACTATCTTTAATTAAGCAACGTGAAGGAACTAAGCTAGATTTTAAATTACAAATAGATATTTCATCTGAATCTGGGAAAAAAGAACTTGCTAAAGATGTATGTGCTATAGCTAATTCTAGAGGGGGAAGAGGATATCTTATAATTGGAATTGAGGACAGAACTAAAAGAATAATTGGAATTAATAAGCTTAAATCATTAGATGAGGAAAAAATTCAACAGGTTGTAAGCTCAAGATGTGAACCTCCTATTCCTATAACTGTTGAAATAGTTAATATAGAAGGCAAAGATATAGGAATAATAACTATATTTGATGGGGGACAAAAACCTTATCAAATAAAGGAAACAGGGGCATTTCATATTAGGAGAGGTTCAATTACTGACACAATGAGAAAGTCAGAATTAGTAGCAGCATTTGAAGAAAATCAATTAATGACAGTTGAGACTTGCCAAATGATCAATAGTAGCGCTGAATTTTTAAATATGGATTTAGTTGCAAGATATTTTAAAAACAAGGGGATAATTGTTAATAAGGAAAATGAAAGCTTTTTACTTCAAAGTGCAGGGATAACTTTTTTAGATAAAAGAACAAGAAAGGTTAGATGTACATTTGGAGGATTACTTGTATTTTCTGATAATAATAGTATATGTATACCTCACAATACTATTAGAATTATAAATAAGTATAATGATAAATATCCTAAGTCTAAAATGATTAATGGAAATTTACTAAGTATGATAGATATTGTTGAGAAAGAAATGTATACGTTATTACCAAGTAAATATCCCGTTTATGCAGTTATGGAAGCAGTTAAAAACTCAGTAATGTATAGAGAATATTCTAAAATAGATAAGATTATTGAAATTATTTTAACTAAAAATTCAATAATAGTAATTAGTCCAGGTCAATTAGTAGATAGAAATAATATATTTGGAGATATGGGATATAGTAAAAGAAATATGTGGATTTACGATAAGCTTATATCTTTAGATGAGGGAAAGAGATTTATTAATGATGGAAATGGAATAGTTAGAATAAAGGAAGCATTTAAGGGGAAAAGAAAGGTTCGGTTAATCAATTCTACTTTAGAGGATTGTTTTAAGGTTATATTACCGATGAACACTGAATAATATATTTTTTAAAGCTAATAATAACTTCATAAAAATATGGGTAAATTGTTTATGTTCTTATGTTAAATGCACATCTTTTTCTTATGAAAAAGATGTTATAAATAATTTTATATAAAAAGGAGTGGTTCCAATGATTCAAGTTTTTTGTGCAAGAAGAGGTTCTGGAAAGACAAAAAGATTAATTGAATTAGCAAATAACCAAATGGTTGATGCTAAAGGTGATTCAGTTTATATTGATGATGATTCAAGACCAATGCTACAATTATCTAGAGGAATAAGATTTATAGATACTAATGAATATTATGTTGAAGATTGCCAAAGCTTTTACGGAATGTTATGTGGGATAATTTCATCTAATTATGATATTGAAAATATTTATATTGATGGATTATCTAATATTGTTAATTGTACTATAAAGGATGCCACTGAATTATTTAGAAAGATTGCTGGATTAACAGATAGATTTAGTATTAACGTTTATATTAATATTAATGTTGATACAAGTGAAGAAGTACCGGATTGTATTAAAGAATATGTAGCATAGGGTTGAAAATAATTAAATTTAGATAAATAGTAAAAAGTTGCTATTAGGTTTTAGTATTATATAATGCTAAAATCTTTATAGTAGCTTTTTTTTACATAAAATTTTATATTTTAACTTATTAGTAGTTTAACTATAGTTGAAGAAGTTTGAATTCATGAAATCTTCTTGATAAAACAACTTAATAAATATATACTAAAGATATGATTTTTTATTGGAGGTAAGGATATGGCTAACGTTTTAGACGAGTTATTAGATCGTGGATACATAAAGCAATTTACTCATGAAGAAGAAACTAGAGAATTGCTAGAAAAGGAGAAAATAACTTTTTATATAGGATTTGACCCAACAGCTGATAGCTTACATGTAGGTCACTTTATAGCAATGATGTTTATGGCTCACATGCAAAAGGCTGGACACAGACCAATAGCTTTACTTGGTGGCGGAACTGCAATGGTTGGAGATCCATCAGGAAAAACTGATATGAGATCTATGCTTACAAAAGAGCAAATTGAGCATAATGTTTCTTGTATAAAAAAACAAATGGAAAAGTTTATAGACTTTTCAGATGATAAAGCTATATTAGTAAATAATGCAGATTGGTTACTAAACTTAAACTATGTTGATTTCTTAAGAGAAGTAGGAGTTCACTTCTCAGTAAATAGAATGTTAACGGCAGAATGCTTCAAACAAAGATTAGAAAAGGGATTATCATTCTTAGAATTTAACTATATGTTAATGCAAGGATATGATTTCTATGTATTAAATCAAAAATATAACTGTAAGATGGAATTAGGTGGAGATGACCAATGGTCAAACATGATTGCAGGTGTTGAATTAGTTAGAAGAAAAGCTCAAGGGCAAGCTATGGCAATGACTTGTACATTATTAACTAACAGCCAAGGTCAAAAGATGGGTAAAACAGTAGGTGGAGCTTTATGGTTAGATCCAGAAAAGACATCACCATACGATTTCTATCAATACTGGAGAAATGTAGATGATGCTGATGTTGAGAAGTGTTTAGCATTACTAACATTCTTACCTATGGATGAAGTAAGAAGACTTGGAGCTTTAGAAGGTGCTGAAATCAATAAAGCTAAAGCTGTTCTTGCTTACGAAGTAACTAAGCTTGTTCACGGTGAGGAAGAAGCTGCTAAGGCTAAATCAGCTGCAGAAGCATTATTTGCTGGTGGAGTTGATATGAGTAATGTTCCTACAGTTACTATTTCTAAAGACAGATTAGGAGCTACTATTTTAGATATAATGGCAGAAAATAAAATCGTTCCATCAAAAGCTGAAGGAAGAAGATTAATCCAACAAGGTGGTTTATCTTTAAATGGAGAAAAAGTTACAGATGTAACTAGAACTTTAAATGAAGAAGACATTCAAGATGGATCTGCTTTAATTAAAAGAGGAAAGAAAAACTATCATAAAATAGTTGTTGAATAGTTATAAATACTATATTTGCCTTCAAGGACTAATCCAATATATGGATTGACCTTGAAGGCTTTTTATTTTAAGATTAAGTGGTTATAATATATAAGGAATAAGTTTAGACACGAGATAAGGGGGATGATTATGGCACTATATGCTATTTCTGATTTACATCTTGCATTAAGTACAGATAAACCTATGGACATATTTGGTGGTCATTGGGTTAATCACGATGAGAAGATAAAGAAAAATTGGGAAAATAAAATAACAGAAGAAGATACTGTACTAATTGCTGGAGATATTTCTTGGTCTATGAAGCATGAAGATAGTAAGATGGATTTAGATTGGGTAAATTCTCTTCCAGGTAAAAAGATTATAAGCAAAGGAAATCATGATTATTGGTGGAATAGTATTTCGAAGTTAAATGCAATGTATGATAATACTAAGTTCTTACAAAATAACTTTTATACATATAATGATTATGCTATCTGTGGTACAAGAGGATGGCTTGATCCAAGTAGTGATAAGTTTAATTCTAAAGATGCAAAAATATATGCAAGGGAACAAATTAGATTACGACTGTCATTAGATGAAGCAAAGAAACAAGGATTTGATAAATTTATAGTTATGATTCATTATCCTCCTTTTGGTGAAGAAAATAAGGAATCTGAACTAATGAAAATATTTAAAGAGTACAATGTTGAAAAAGTTATATATGGACATTTACATGGACCATCTAATGTTAAGGCAATAGAGGGAGTAATAAATGGAATTGAATATATAATGACATCATGTGATTTTATAGATTTTGATCCAATTAAAGTTTTAGATTAATATGAATTTGTAATTTTTGGTTACAGTTTTAAGTGTTTTTGATATAATGTATTTGTATAAAAATTAAGGGTGATGTGTATGGCGATGCAAAACTGGAAAAGTTTCCTTATGCCTTATGAACAGGCAGTAGATGAGCTAAAGGTTAAACTTAAGAGTATAAGAAAAGAGTATAGAAAAAGAAATGAATATTCTCCAATTGAATTTGTTACTGGAAGAGTTAAAGAAGTTTCAAGCCTTTTAGAAAAGGCAAATAAATTTGAAATTCCTTTAGATAGAGTAGGTGAAGAAATGGAGGACATAGCTGGTATAAGAATTATGTGCCAGTTTGTTGATGATATAGATACAGTTATAGAGTTAATTAGAGCTAGAAAAGATATGCAAATACTTTATGAAAAAGATTATGTTAGAAATGTTAAACCAAGTGGATATAGAAGTTACCATATGATTATTAAGTATACTGTATATATGGCAGATGGTCCTAAACCTATATTAGCAGAGTTTCAAATAAGAACTTTAGCAATGAATTTCTGGGCAACTATAGAGCATTCATTGAATTATAAATATAAGCAGCATATACCTAAGGAGATTCAGGATAAACTTAAATTAGCAGCAGATTCAGCTTTTAATCTAGATGAGCAAATGCTAGAAATAAAGGATGAAATTAAGGATGCTCAAAGATTATTTGAAGTTAAGTCTGATATTATTACAAATATAATGAATAATATTATGACATTAATGTCTTTAGGAAAGACTGGAGAAGCAAGTAGATATCAAGTAATGTTAAATAAGTTAATAGAGGAAGGGGAAGTTTGGGAATTAAATAACTTACTTGACTCTATTAAACGTGATATTATCAGATATAAAGATAATTAAAAATAAAGTTGGCGTAAAGCTGACTTTATTTTTATATTTATAAAGAATATTTTAGTATAATAAATAAAAATAATAATTTAATACGAAAGTAGTATTTAAATATGTAAGAACTAATACTTTATAAGTAATTCTTTTTAATTATAGGATATTATCAAGGTAATTTGCCACTTGTAACCTTGTATGGTATACTTAAGGTAATGGGGGTGGCTTATGAAATCAAGAACTAATATCAAAGACAATTGTTTTTTGATTGTTGTATTTATTTTAATGATAAGCTTTACAATGAACATTTATCAAGCCATAGAAAATAAAAAGTATACATATGAGCTTGGAAAGCAAAATTATAATAAAATTGAAGAAATAAGATATAGAAATGAATCTATACTATCAATATTAGATAGCTGTGTTTCAGTAGGAAGTGTAAACAATATTGATTTATTCACCTTATATAGAAATTATAGTAAGATATCAGAAGTCGAGTTAAGCTTATGGAGTAATTACCTTAATTCAGACAATAGTATATTTATGAATAAGAGAAGTAATTCAAAAAATATTGTTTTAAACACCACAAGTAAAAATGAATTATATTCAGAGATTGAAGAATTACTATATTCATATATCCAAAATGATATGACAGAAAAAATTGATGTAATAGAGCTAAAAGGAAAAGTATTAACAGATTTTAAACAGCTAAAGGATATGGCAACAGATTTAAATAATTACTTTACAGAGTTCTACTCAAAAAATTGTAATGTACCTGATAGCAAAAAAGAAAAGACTATGATACAGGAAGATTATTGGGTAGATATACTTCAAGGAATGCAAGAAGTTAATAATAAATATGTAGAATATGAATTTGTTTATTAGAGCATATTTATTATGATAAATTTAATAAAAGAAGCTAAGCAGTTTAAGCTGCTTAGCTTTTACTTTATCTTAGTGGTGACATCCACCGCCACAAGAACCACATCCACCTTCAACTTCGATAACAGGCTTTAATGATAATCCTCTACCACCGTTTTCTTCTGATGAAAGTAATCTAAATCCACCAAATTCATCAACTAATTTTTCTTCAGCAATTAAAGTGATGTCGTTAATCTTTTCAGAAATGTCTCCTTCTTTTGCTTCATCAACAGTTATATTGAAAGCTGGGCCACTGCAACCAAATCCAGCTAAGTTTATTCTTATGCTGTAGTTTTCTACTTCATTTTCTTCAAGGAAAGCTTTGAATTCCTTGTATGCTTCTTCACTTACTAAAAATTTACTCATTATGTTCACCTCGCGAATTTTTTTGAAATTATGTTTATAGTATACCATATTACTCGGAAATAGCAATATATTTTTTAGGACATAATGTAAAAATATTCCTAATGAATAAAATATCACATATTGAATTTTGAATAAATTGTCAATATAATATAAAAGGTATTGAAGATACTATTATTATAATAATTTTAATATAACCAAATTTAACTATTAATATTATAGTTAATTATTAATTTAGCAAATGAATTGTTGAAAAGAGAGGATTGTTAATTTTGAAGCCTTTTGATAGAGAATATGTTTTAGATAAAATACAAGAATACAATAATAAAATAAAAAATAACAAAATAGGTGACTTTGAAATAAAATCAATTGATGGATTAAAAGGAACGATCCAGGGATATTTATACTCTAAAGAAGATGAGTTAAATGTTAGGATATTAGAGTTACATGCACCAGAACATGTATGGATGAGATTGACGCCATTAGAGATACAAGCCTCATATTTTGCTATAAAAATGGCAAAAGGAAAAGTTGGGGTAGTTGGACTTGGACTTGGGTATGCTGTTGAAGAAATGGCTAAAAAGCCTGAGGTGGAAGAAATAACTGTTTATGAAATAAGCCAAGAAGTTGTAGACTTATATTATAGTAATTTTCCTAAAAATCCTAAGATTAATATAGTCTGTTGTAATGCTTATGAAGCAGAAAGAAAAGAATTTGACTTCTTTTATGCTGATATATATGAATATAAAATAACTTCACAAATAGTTGAAGATTATAAAAAGTTTAATGAACTTCATAATATCGAAGAATATAGTTTCTTTGGAATGGAACATTTCTTATTAAGTTGTAGTTATACAGAAATAGTATGGGTTTATATACCAGAAAATTGGATGGAATCAAGTAGAAGAGCTTTTGAAGCAATTCAAGAATCAAATCTTTTACCTTATTATGAAAAGCTTGATGAAAATTTAGTTTCTCAAGTTTTAGAAGAGTTCAAAGAAGTATTAAATGATATTTAAATTAAGAGCATCAGGAATAGTTCATATTTTGAATTATGCTTAGATGCTCTTATAATTATTTGTTAAAAATAATCTAAAAAGCATTGACTTATTACCAATAAATGTAAATAATGTATATATAAGATATATTTTTGTTGGGGTTTATGTTATGAAATGTGCAGTTATTGATATAAGAGGGAAAAGTAGAAAAAAGTTAGGGAACTTTTTAATTACATTATATATATTAAATTTAACTGATTTATTCTTTACAAAATTTTTATTATGGAAAGCACCTGATTTATTTCGAGAAGCAAATTCATTTATGAAATTAATTATAAATGGAATTGAGCCATATTTTTTGAAAATAGGTGTATTTGCTTTAGTATTAATATATTGGTATTGGAGAAGTGAAAAATCTAATCTAACTCAAATGAAGAGATCAATATTTGTAGGGAAAGTGCTGATAGGAGCATATGCTATAATCAATATTATGCATTTAATAAATATGATAATATATTTAAAAGTAAGTTAATTGACTTTTAAATAGAATCAATGTTAGTGATTATAGAAAAATAATTGTTAAAGAAACAAGGTTAAGCAAAGACAAGGTTTTATAGTTTAAGAAAGAAATTTAAATTAAGATATTAAATAATGAGATTAGAAGTATAGTTATTTCTAATCTCATTATTTTTTAGTTTATTAGATATAAATGTAAATATTAAGAGTTGCTTTTTATATAAATAAACAGTATAGTTATTTAAATTATACTATGAAAGTAATGTAATAATTAATATGTGATGCTAATAAACTTGTATAAAAAGGGGTGATTATTAGTGAATTTAAAAAGTAGAAAATATTTAGCTTTAGTTGTGATTATGTTTTTTATACTAAGTTCAATTGTTGTTTTATCAAATAATTTTAAAGCTATAGATAATATAGTTACTATAGATAATAATAGTAAGTTGATTCAAGAAAAACATAAAAGTAACTTAATTGTTGAAAGTGATGATAATAAGGTTAAAAGTTATGAAGAAAACGAAGAAGAGGGAAGTGTAAGAATTTTTCCACAGGAGGAAGAGAAATATATAAAGTCATTACCTAATGTTAATACAAATGGACAAGTTATTTTAAGAAAATTATAAAATAGTTTTAAAAGCAGTAAGTAATGTACTTGCTGCTTTTAATTTATAGGCAGATTTTTGAAAATGGAATTATAGCATTAGGGACAGCACTATGTTCTCCAATGAATTTTTCCATCCAAATAACATCATTCCATTTACCAAATTTATAGCCACACTTAGTAAAATGAGCAACAGTTTTATATCCAAATTTTTTATGGAAGTTTTCACTTTTTTCATTAGGATAAGTTATGCAAGCATTAAGGTTTATTATATTTTGAAGTTTAAGATATTTCTCAAGTTCATTATAAAGCAAAGTACCAATACCACTTCTTGAATCACAATTTTGTACATAAATAGATGTTTCAACAGTCCAATCATAAGCAGGTCTTACTTTAAAAGCACTTGCATAAGCATATCCATAAATTTTATTATTATCTTCAGCAACCAAATAAGGATATCTAACTAAAGTATTTTTAATTCTATTTTTAAATTCCTCTACACTTGGAGTATCATATTCAAAGGTTATAGTTGTATTTTCAACATAGTATTTATAGATGTTAAGAAGTTCTTCTGCATCTTCAGGTTTTGCGACTCTAATATTCATTAATAATCCCCCAGTTTTTATATATTATAATTTAAGATTAGCAGATTTTAAATTGTATTTCCAATTATTTAAAGATGATTAGTATATGCACGAGTATTAATGATTTAATAATCTGATATAATATTATTAAAAATGTTAATTAGAATTTATTTGTAATAATATCTTAAGAAAATTGAAAATTACTTTTAAGTATTTAAGATTATAATATTACTAGTAGAAAACAATAATCAAAAGAGGGGATTGGCCTTATGATGGAGAGTTATTTATTAGCAATATTAGTATCGATGGTTTTAATAACAATAATAAATATAATTTTAAATAAAAAGAGCAGTGGGAAGATAAAGTGGCAACATTACTTATTTGGATATTTTTTAATTTTATATCTTGTTATTTCATTAAAAGATATAGTTGGGTTTCCAACTTTAAGTGATTTGGAAAGAAAAGTAATGTTAGGGGTACCTATATTTGATCCAGTATTAAATTTTATACCACTCAGCAGTGGAATAGAAATTTCAACAATACTTAATATAATATTCTTTATGCCATTTGGATTTTTACTACCAACATTATGGAATAAATTTAGAAAGTTTATACCTACAGTATTTGCAGGTTTTATATTTTCACTTATTATTGAAGTTGGACAATTATTCACTATTCGTGCAACAGATGTTGATGATTTAATAATGAATACTTTAGGAACTATTTTAGGTTTTATTTTATTTAAAATACTTAGTATTATATTTAAGAAACTTTCAAATAAAACTATGGTTGAAGAGTATAATAAAAAAGATTCAATTATTAAGTATGGGCCTTATTTATATATTGGAATTGCAGTTATTAGTGTGTTTTTTAGTTAGAAGAAAAGATTTCAGATAATCAAATCTATATATTATATAGCTATAATTAAGTAAATATAAGATTTGTTATATTAGCTAATATATATTTATATTAAAATTATTATTTTTTTATGGTTAATATGAGTAAATTAAAAGAGACTATATCAAATATTACGGGTGTGTAAATTATTTTGATATAGTCTCTATTTAATTTCAATTAACAAACTCCACTCACTGTATTCGCGGAGTACACACAGTGTACCTTCAAGAAGCGAAATTTTAATTTCGACTTTTAGGCAAGTTCGAATAACCAAATTACCAAGTAGGTAACTTCCACTAGCTAAATCGAAGATTTAGAGTGTCAGTTAAAATTTGGATTCCTATTTAAGGAAACTCCACTCGCTTCACTCGCGGAGTAAGTTCGAATAGCCAAATTAAAATTTGGATTCTCACTTAGCTTATACTACTTTACAACTATATTTACAAGTCTTCCTTTAATAACGATAACTTTTACTATAGTTTTTCCTTCTGTAGCAGCTATAACAGCTTCGTCAGCTAAAGCAGCAGCCTTAATTCCTTCTTCATTTAAATCTGAAGCAACATTGATTCTAGCTTTAATTTTACCATTAACTTGGATAGCTATTTCAATTTCATCTTTAACTAGGGCTTTAGCATCAAATGCTGGCCAAGATTCATTGAATACTGAGTATTTACCAGTTAATAATGACCATTGCTCTTCAGCAAAGTGAGGTGCAAATGGAGCTAAAATCTTAATAAAGCTTTCACATACATTCTTTAAGAAATCTAAGTTTTTAGTTTCTTCTTTCATGTATTTAGATAAAGCATTGATGAATTCCATCATTCTAGCAATAGCAGTATTGAATTGCATTTTTTCTCCATCTTCAGTAACACCTTTAATAGCGTTATTTAACCAGAAGTTTAATTCTTTTTCAGCTTTATCCATAGTAGTTTTATTGTTAGTACCAGCTTCAATAGCTTCTCTGCACATTGTTAGATATCTTTCAATTCTATCTACAAATCTAGCAACAGATTTAATACCATCATCACTCCAAGCTCCACCTTCAGTGTAAGCAAATCCAAACATTAAGTACATTCTAAATACATCTGCACCATATTCTTTGATGTAATCATCTGGAGATATAGTATTTCCTTTAGATTTAGACATCTTTAATCCATCTGGTCCTAAGATAAGTCCTTGGTGAGTTAAGCTCTTGAATGGTTCATCAAAGCTTAAGTAACCCATATCTCTTAAAGCCTTAGTTATAAATCTTGCATATAATAAGTGCATACAAGCATGCTCAGGTCCACCAACATATTTGTCAACTGGAAGCATCTTATCTACTTTTTCTTTATCGAATGCGATTTTATCATTTTTATTATCTACATATCTCATTTGGTACCAAGAAGAGCAAACGAATGTATCTAAAGTATCACATTCTCTCTTAGCTGGTTTACCACAACAAGGACAAGTAGTATTAACGAATTCTTCACACTTAGCAAGTGGTGACTTACCATCTGGAGCAAATTCAACATTGTATGGTAATTCAACTGGAAGATCTTTTTCAGGAACTGGAACAGCACCACAATCTTCACAGTAGATTATTGGAATTGGAGCACCCCAATATCTTTGTCTTGAAACTAACCAGTCTCTTAATCTGTAATTAACCTTAGCAGAGCCTAAACCTTGTTTAGCTAGTTTTTCAACAATAGCTTCTTTAGCTTCTTCAGTAGTTAATCCATCAAATTCACCAGAGTTAACTAAAACACCGTATTCACAGTATGGTAATTCAACTTCTTCACCTTTTTTACTAGTTATAACTTGATCTATTGGTAAGTTAAATTTAGTAGCAAAAGCATAGTCTCTTTCATCATGAGCTGGAACAGCCATAACAGCACCAGTACCATAAGTTGCAAGAACATAGTCTCCAACCCAAACTGGAACTTCCTTACCATTTATAGGGTTTATAGCATATGAACCAGTGAATACACCAGTTTTTTCTCTTGTAAGAGATTGTCTTTCTATATCTGATTGCTTTTTAGCAGCTTCTTTATATTCTTCAACAGCAGCCTTATTTTCATCTGTTGTTAATTCATCAACTAATGGATTTTCAGGAGCTAAAACAACATATGTAACACCGTTTAAAGTATCAACTCTTGTTGTGAATACATTAAAGTTAATATCTGAATTTTTAACTTTGAAGTTAACTTCAGCACCTGTAGATTTACCAATCCAGTGCTTTTGCATAGCAACAGTTTTTTCAGGCCAATCTAAAGTATCTAATTTTTCTAATAGCTCATCAGCGTATTCTGTAATTTTAAAGAACCATTGAGTTAAGTCTTTTTTAGTAACTTCAGTTGAACATCTTTCACAAGCACCATCAACAACTTGCTCATTAGCTAAAACTGTGTTACAAGATGGGCACCAGTTTACAGGAGCTTTCTTTCTGTAAGCTAAGCCATTCTTTAATAATTGTAAGAATACCCATTGAGTCCATTTATAATATTCTGGAGTACAAGTTATAACTTCATTTTCCCAGTTAAACATAGCTCCCATAGCTCTTAATTGTTCTTCCATAGTTTTAATATTCTTTTCAGTAGAATCCCATGGATGAATTCCAGTCTTAATTGCAAAGTTTTCTGCAGGTAAACCAAAGGCATCAAATCCCATTGGTTGGAATACATTGTATCCTTGCATTTTCTTTAATCTTGCCCATGAATCAACAGGTCCATAGTTAAACCAGTGACCAGCATGTAATTGGCTTCCTGATGGATAAGAGAACATTTCTAAAACATAAAGTTTTTCACCCTCTGCATCTGGATTAAATTTGTAAAGTTCAGTTTCTTCCCACTTTTTTTGCCACTTTTTATCAATGGCAGTTCCGTAGTTACTCATAGTTTAAACACTCCTTTGGATAGTTAAGAGTTAATAGTTAAGAGTTAATAGTTAAGGAATAAATTCAGCTGAGCTGAATTTAGAAATATTTTATCCTCAATTACTAATTCAAGACTATCAATTCAAAACGAAATACTCCTAACTAATTATATTTATAATTTTTACCTAATTTTATAAAAATATATAAAAAAAGCCCTTCATCTCAATTAAGAGACGAAAAGCTATATTTCGCGGTACCACTCTTATTAGAACTATTTTATAAGTTAAAAGGTAATAGGTGTTGAATAAAATCGTCGTAGCTGAATTAAAAAAATATATATTTAAGAAACTGATTAGGAGTTTCAACATTAACTACTAACTAAAAACTACTAACTTTTAACTAAAAAGGTTCTCACTCAAATCCGTAACGGGGATTCCGTACTTGCTTTTAACAAGTAAGCTCCAAGGCAAGTTCCTATAAATGTATCACTGTTTTGCAGCAACCAACAGCTCTCTAAAGATTACAGTATTATAGTACTACTCCTTTTCAATGCAATAAATATTAAATTTATTAAAAGATTTCAATATTTATTAATTATATATTAGTCTACTATAATAAGTCAATAAGAGTAAATATTATATTTACTTTATGAATTAAAATAAAAGAGTTCCTTTTTAAAATAGAAAACATATTATAAAAGAAACTTATTTTTATTTAGGGCAAATAAATACACATTGTGGAATAAAAAGAAAATTAGAGTTAATATTATCTCTTAACTTGTTGTTGATAAATAAGAAATTTACAAATCAAATTAATTATTAAAATATTCTTAAGAATACTAAATTGATTTCAAATTAGGAAAGTTTCCTTATATACTAAGTAAGAATCATATGTAAGTAAATTTAATGGAGGTAATGTTTATGTCGTGTTTAGGAAATATTATTTGGATAATATTTGGGGGCCTTATTGGTGCAATAGGATGGTGTTTTATAGGGATAATATGGTGTATTACTATAATTGGAATACCAGTAGGAATGCAATGCTTTAAAATGGCAAGACTACAGCTTGCGCCATTTGGTAAAGAAGTTGTTACAGTAAGTGATAGTAGTGGGAATTTACTAATGAATATATTATGGTTGATATTTGGTGGGTTAGAGTTATGTATTACAAATATAGTAAGTGGATTAATTTTATGTATAACAATAGTAGGAATTCCATTTGCAGCACAATCATTTAAAATGGCCAAGCTAGCATTAATGCCTTTTGGAAAAGAAGTTATATAAAATTAATATATAGGTATGAAATTTTAAATATTTAAATCATAATGTGGCAATTTATCTATATTTAAGGTTGATAATAGGTTAGTGGTATTAAAAGGTGTTAAAAATTGGTATAATATTATATAGTTTTAATATTAATAAGTTGAAGGGGCGAGTTAAATGATTAAAAGATTTGTATCATATAATGAGAATTTAGAAAAAAATATTGAACTTTTAAGTAAAGGAATATTTTTAACAACTAAGAGTGGAAGTAAAGTGAACTCAATGACTATAGCTTGGGGAAGTATTGGTTTCATGTGGGGTAAACCTGTATTTACAGTTATGGTAAGACCACAAAGATATACATATGGAATAATTGAAAAAACAAATGAATTTACAGTTACAATACCATATAAAAATGTGGATAAGGAAATAGCATTTTTAGGAACTAAAAGTGGTAAAGATATTAATAAATTAGCACAATTAAATATTGATACTAGAGAATCGGAAAAAATAAATACTCCTGTATTAAATATGGAAGGTATGCATTTTGAATGTAGAGTTCTTTATAAAACTACAATGAGTGATAAGAATTTAAATGAGGATATAAAAAATAGTAAATATCCTTTAGAAGATTATCATACAATATATTTTGGAGAAATAGTATCGAGTTATATAATTAAATAATTATACAGAAATAGTTTATGCCTCTGGAATAAACCTAAATATTGGGTTGATTTCAGAGGTGTCTTTTTATTTGCAAAAGAATATAAGACTACATTTTGGATAAAACTAAATGAGAAAAAGTATTTAACAAAGGATGGTGTATCTTGTGGCAATATTAAATTGTATTATAGGTGTAGCTTTTATATTTCTAGTAGCATTTTTATTTTCAAATAATAAGAAAAAAATAAATTGGAGAACTGTGATTATTGGATTTATAATTCAATTTGCATTTGCATTTGCTGCATTAAAATGGAGTGTTGGAAAATATGTATTAAGTAAGATTGCATTAGGGGTTCAATCTGTAATTGATTATGCAAAAGAAGGAATATCATTCTTATTTGGCTCATTAGCTAATGATGGAAGTATTTTTGCTGTTAATGTTTTAGGCGTAATTATATTTATTTCAGCAGTAGTATCAGTATTATATTACTTAGGAATTATGCAGTTTGTTATAAAGCTTATAGGTGGAGGGTTAGCGAAGCTTTTAGGTACATCTAAGTTAGAAACTATATCATCGTCAGCAAATATATTCTTAGGGCAAACAGAAGCACCCCTTTTAATTAAACCATATGTTGAAAAATTAACAGAATCTGAATTATTTACAGTTATGGTTGGAGGCCTTGCTTCCGTTTCTGGATCAATATTAGTTGGATATTCATTATTAGGAATTCCTATTGAATATTTAGTATCTGCTAGTTTTATGTCAGCTCCAGCAGGACTTATAATTTCTAAAATAATAATTCCAGAAATAAAAGAAGCTAAAGTAAATGAAGAAATTGAAATGGTAAAGGATGATTCAGCAAATGTTGTTGATGCAGCATCTAAGGGAGCTATTGATGGATTAGGACTAGTTCTTAACATAGCAGCAATATTATTAGCATTTGTAGCATTAATTGCGCTTGTAAATGGTGTTATTGGAATGGTTGGTGGATGGTTTGGAATAACTAACTTAAGTTTACAATCTATTTTAGGATATATTTTTGCCCCAGTAGCAGTTATTATAGGAGTACCAATGAAGGAAGCAGTAGTTGCAGGTTCATTAATAGGTCAAAAAATAATATTAAATGAATTTGTAGCATTTACAAGTCTTTCTGAAATAATGAGTACATTATCAGCTAAAACAATAGCTGTAGTAACTTTTTCATTATGTGGATTTGCCAATATTTCTTCTATAGCAATTTTAATTGGAGGTATAGGAGGAATGGCACCTAGTAGAAAGCATGATATAGCTCGTTTAGGGTGGAAAGCAGTATTAGGTGGAACCTTAGCAAATCTTCTTAGTGCTACAATTGCAGGACTTTTATTAACAATATAATTTTTTTGATGAGTAATAACGAAAAAATAATTTAAACCTAACACCAAGCTACAATTATTAATAGCACAAGCATTAACTAATTAAAATTAAATTGGCTCAATGCCGTACATCTGGTAATAAAGAAAAAGATAAATGGAGTATCGGAAGGAAGATTATATTGATTCCTGTAGATATTCCATTTATTTTTTTCGTATTACCATGATAATTTTTTAAAGGAAACTCGACTCCCTAACGGTCGCTGAGTACACTAAAGTGTACCTTCAAGGAGCAAAATTGAAAATTTGGAGGCTTTCTTAATAAATTTGTAATAAATATAATAATTTTTTTGTAAGACTTTCTTGTTACTATATAAATATAAGTTAAGTAGCATGGTATAATAATACATTATGAAGGGAGTGCAATTTAGGTATGGAGAAAAATAATGTTTTAGTAGTAGATGATGATAAAGAGATAGTTGATGCTATTGATATATATTTAAGAAATGAAGGAATTAATGTAATTAAAGCTTATGATGGATTAGAAGCATTGGAAGCTTTAATGGAAAATGATGTATATCTTATATTAATGGATATAATGATGCCTAATATGGATGGACTTAGAACTACAATGAAAATAAGGAAGGAAAAGAATATCCCTATTATATTAATTTCTGCAAAATCAGAGGATACAGATAAAATATTAGGTCTTAATATGGGGGCAGATGATTATATAACTAAGCCGTTTAATCCATTAGAACTTATAGCAAGAGTTAAGTCACAGTTAAGAAGGTATACTGTCTTTGGAAACTATGGTGGGAAAAAGGAAGAGGAAAGTAATTCAATAATAAGTAGTGGAGGACTTTCATTAAATCAAGATACAAAAGAAGTATTAGTTGATGGGGAATCAATTAAATTAACAGCAAC
Source organism: Clostridium sp. K04 (assembly GCF_019734375.1). Lineage (NCBI taxonomy): Bacteria > Bacillati > Bacillota > Clostridia > Eubacteriales > Clostridiaceae > Clostridium > Clostridium sp. K04. The sequence goes on along the minus strand of NZ_JAASHD010000028.1, from coordinate 20,989 downwards.
TGAATTTGGCATATTAGAATTATTATTAAGAAATCAAGGAAGGGTTTTTTCTATAGATGAAATATATGAAAATGTATGGAAAGAACCTAGTTATAATGCAGAAAATACAGTAGCAGTACATATACGAAGGATTAGAGAAAAAATAGAAATCAATCCTAAGGATCCTAAATATTTAAAGGTGGTGTGGGGTATTGGATATAAAATCGAAAAATACTAGTAAAGAAAATATTAATGAAGAAGAAATAATAGTTTCAGATAAAAAGATAAAAAATAACAAAAGAAATATTTTAAGTAGTAATAATAGCAAATATATAATTTATATTTTAACTGTTATATCATTAGCATGTACATTTCTATTAGGCATAGAAATTAAAGATAACTTGGGATATGTTATACCAGAGAGAGTATATTTACAAACTCAAGTAGCAAATGATATAAATGATTATACAAGTTTGGTAGAGGATTATTCATTATATTATAAATCAGCTAGTTATGCTAAGGATAAGGATAATATAACTCAAAATGATATAGATATTTGTAAGGCTGAATTATTAGATAAGGCTAATAATGAATACGATAATTATAGAACTTCTAAATATAATGATGATAGCTTTAATAGTTTAACTTATGAACAGCAAGAAAAGATATTAGAGGAACAAAGAGAAAAAATAGATGAAAAATATACTTTAAGTGATGAAGAAATGAATGAGTATATTTTAAATAGAAAAAGCAATAGTGCAAGTAATTTAAATAATAAAATAAAATCTTATGTTAATTTAAATTTTAGAGCTTATGATAAATTAAATGATGTTTGGATTGGTGGAAGTGAAATTGATTCTACTGAGATTATAGAAAATAGTAGATATTTCAAAGAAATAAATATTGATTATAATGGAAACATAATTGAAAAAATATATGTTAATGGTAAGGAAATAGATAAGAATAATATATTAGGTAAATTTATTGATAATTATAGCTATAGTACTAGATTCTCTAATTATAGTTATGAAAATACGTCTATTGCCCAACTTAAGTATGATTATAGCGAAAAACATAATATAACATTATATATATGGATGCCTAAGGAACTTAAATCAGGGGATGTAGTTTCTGAAAGCTTTAAGGGTGTGCAACATAATGTTACTAGTTTTTATTTAAGTTGTATTACATTTGTAATATTTTTAGTTCTAACAATATTTTGTTTATTATACTTAGCTAAATATAAAGTAAAGGTAGCGTTAATAGAAAAAATAATAAATAAGGTTAAAGGGTATCCTATCGAATATAAAATTGGAGTTGGAATTATAGGGTGGATAATTTGGAATATTGGGCCACACATTTACTATAATTCAAATAATTATATAAGAAGATTAAATTTATCATCAATAATATGGGTATCTATAGTAGTTGTAATATATTATTTATTAGTTAGAGTTATAATTGTTAGCTACAATGAAGGAACTTTATTAAAAAATAATATTACAATTAAGGTTTGGAACTATTTAAGTGATGTAATGAATAGAGGGTCTATAATAAGAACATTCTTAATAATGACAGCTTTATATGTAGCAATGGGATTAGTATTATTTTTCTTATCAGCAATGCTTTATATATGGCCAATAGGAATAATTGCAGGAATAATATTAACTATTGTATATATTATAATATTTATTAAAGATTTAGTTTATTTAGATAAAATAATGGTTGGATCAAAGGCGGCAGCAGAAGGTAAATTAAACTATAAAATAGATGAAAAGGGAAGAGGACATCTAAGAGAATTGGCTCATGATATTAATAATATGAGAGATGGATTAAAGAAGTCTGTTGAAAATGAAATGAAAAGCGAAAACATGAAAACAGAACTTATTACCAATGTATCTCATGATTTAAAAACACCTTTAACTTCAATAATTAATTATATTGATTTATTAAAGAGAGAAAATATACAACCAGAAACTGCTATGGATTATGTAAATATATTAGATAAAAAATCTCAAAGACTTAAAGTTTTAATAGAAGATTTATTTGAAGCATCTAAGGCAGCAAGTGGAGCTATGGAACTTAATATTGCTAAAATAGATATTGGGCAATTATTAAAGCAAGCATTAGGTGAAAATGATGAAAGATTTAAAGATAGCAATTTAAATGTTAAATTAAATGTTCCAGAAGAAAAGATATTTATTAATGGAGATGGAAAGAGATTATATAGAGTGTTTGAAAATCTTATTTCTAATATAGTTAAATATTCATTAAGTAATACTAGAGTTTATATTGATATGTATAAAGAAGAAAAAGAAGTTATAATAGTGATGAGAAATATATCAGCTTATGAATTAAGCTTTGATACTAATGAAATAACAAATAGATTTAAACGTGGAGATTCATCAAGAAGCACAGAAGGGTCAGGATTAGGTCTTGCTATAGCTAAAAGTATAGTAGAGCTTCATGGTGGAAGCTTTAATATTGAAGTCGATGGAGATTTATTTAAATCTATAATAAGATTAAAGTAGTATATTTTTATATAATAGTTAATGAAAATTATATATTTAAATTAAAACTAATAAGTGACTTTCAAGTTAAGATTAACATGAATTTAATCAATAAATCTCTAGTAACTATTTAAGTGAAATTTGTGAAGAGCTGTACTAAAAGGTATAGCTCTTTATTTAATGAGAAATTTATCAATTGATAATCAATATCTATATATAAATAGATAAAGCTAGTAATAATGCTAACTGATATATATTATCAATTAGAAAATTTTTAAAAAATTTTTCAAAAAAGACTTGTAATTAATAATTATTATTATATAATAATAGATGTAAGGTGATTCGAGAGAGCACAAAAACAAAAGAGCAAGTAAATAAGAAATTAAGAAAATTAAAGATATATCGAATAGATTTTAGGAGGAATAGAATTATGAAAAAATTCGTTTGTACAGTATGTGGATATGTTCACGAAGGAGAAACTGCACCAGAAGTATGTCCAGTATGTGGAGTTGGAGCAGATAAATTCGTAGAACAAGCAGGAGAATTAGTATTTGCTGATGAGCACAGAATTGGAGTAGCTCAAGGTGTAGATGAAAGAGTAATCGAAGGATTAAGAGCTAACTTTGTTGGAGAATGTACAGAAGTAGGAATGTACTTAGCAATGTCAAGACAAGCTGATAGAGAAGGATTCCCAGAAGTTGCTGAAGCTTATAAGAGAATAGCAATTGAAGAAGCAGAACACGCTGCAAAATTCGCTGAATTATTAGGAGAAGTAGTAGTAGCTGATACAAAAGCTAACTTAGAAGCTAGAGTAGCTGCAGAGCACGGAGCAACTCAAGGAAAGAAAGATTTAGCTACATTAGCTAAACAATTAAACTTAGATGCAATCCATGACACAGTTCATGAAATGTGCAAAGATGAAGCTAGACATGGAAAAGCTTTCGAAGGTTTATTAAACAGATACTTTGCTTAAGATTTAGTAAACAAAAGATAAAAAATACTACAAAAGTATGAATTGAAAAATTGTACTTTTGTAGTATATAATAAAAATTGGTTTTAAGAAAATTAATGAAATATATGAAAATTTAGGAGGAATGGAATTATGAAAAAATTCGTTTGTACAGTATGTGGATATGTTCACGAAGGAGAAACTGCACCAGAAGTATGTCCAGTATGTGGAGTTGGAGCAGATAAATTCGTAGAACAAGCAGGAGAATTAGTATTTGCTGATGAGCACAGAATTGGAGTAGCTCAAGGTGTAGATGAAAGAGTAATCGAAGGATTAAGAGCTAACTTTGTTGGAGAATGTACAGAAGTAGGAATGTACTTAGCAATGTCAAGACAAGCTGATAGAGAAGGATTCCCAGAAGTTGCTGAAGCTTATAAGAGAATAGCAATTGAAGAAGCAGAACACGCTGCAAAATTCGCTGAATTATTAGGAGAAGTAGTAGTAGCTGATACAAAAGCTAACTTAGAAGCTAGAGTAGCTGCAGAGCACGGAGCAACTCAAGGAAAGAAAGATTTAGCTACATTAGCTAAACAATTAAACTTAGATGCAATCCATGACACAGTTCATGAAATGTGCAAAGATGAAGCTAGACACGGAAAAGCTTTCGAAGGATTATTAAACAGATACTTCTCATAAGATTAAAAATAACCATGCCAATCGGCATGGTTATTTTTAATTTCAAGTTTAGCGAGTAATAAGTAGCAAGTTTATGTGAAAGCTTCTTGGTAAGCTTCTAAAATATATTTTTAAAAGTTTTCTTAAGGAGACTTTTTTCCTAAACTTGTCACTTGAAATTTGAAATTTGTTATTGACTATCCACTAACTAAATTATTTCGCAATTTAATTAAACTGATGTATAATGGTAAGAAATAATAAAAATATAGGAAGGTTTTTTTATGGCATATATAATATTATTAATAATGTTTTTCTTACTAAATTTAATATCGGCATTATCGTTAATATTTATAGAGAGAAAAGAGCCTACAACTACATGGGCATGGTTAGTAATTTTAATTGCACTTCCAGGAGTAGGGTTAATTTTATATTTATTATTAGGTCAAAATCTAAGTAGGCAGAAAATATTTAGAGAAAAAAAACTTGCAGACAAAATAAAAAGATATAAATTAAGGGGAACTCATGAATTGTCTAACTTTAGCAGTGATAGTGAAGTAAATGAAAATTATGAAGACTTAATATTAATGAATTACAATCATTCTGGAGCAATTTATACAGTTGGTAATGAAGTAAAAACTTATATTAATGGTGAGGATAAATTTAAAGATTTATTTGAAGATATAAGAAATGCAAAGTGTTTTATACATATAGAATACTATATTTTTAGATATGATGAATTAGGTAAGGCATTAGTAAATGAATTAAGAAAAAAAGCTGAAGATGGTTTGGAGATAAGACTTCTTATAGATGGAATGGGTTCAAAAGCAATTACAAAAAATATTATTAAAGAAATTGAGTCCTATGGAATAAAGATGGCTGTATTTTTTCCGGGAATTTTACCGCATATAAATACACGTATAAACTACAGAAATCATAGAAAGATAGCTGTAATAGATGGAAAAGTAGGTTATGTAGGGGGATTTAATGTAGGAAACGAATACGTAAATAAGGGAAAACAGTTTAAGTTCTGGAGAGATACTCATATCAGAATAAGAGGTGAAGCTGTTAATGAACTTAATAAACGTTTTATTTTAGACTGGGATTATGCTGCAGATGAGAATATGGGAAATATGTTTATGTATTTTCCAACTCCAGAGAAGGTTGGAGATGTAGGTATTCAAATTGTATCATCAGGGCCCGATCATATGGAGGAGTACATTAAAAATTCTTATATGAAAATTATTAATAGTGCTAAAAATTATGTTTATATTCAAACACCATATTTAGTACCAGATAGCCCTATGCTAGAGGCATTAAAAATATCAGCATTATCAGGTGTTGATGTAAGAATAATAGTGCCAGGAGAGCCGGATCATTTCTTTATGGAGTGGATGCTTAGTGCCAATATAGGATTATTAATTGAATATGGAATAAAAATATATAGGTATGGTAATGGATTTATTCACTCTAAAACAATAGTTGCTGACGGCCAGGTATGTAGTATTGGTACAGCTAATTTAGATATAAGAAGCTTTAAATTAAATTTTGAAGTAAATGCATTTATTTATAATGAGAAAGTAGCAAAAGAGCAAGAAAAAATATTTTTAGATGATCAGGAAAAATCTAAATTAGTAATCAAAGAAGAATATGATAAAAGATCAAAAAATTTAAAAATAAAAGAATCATTAATAAGATTATTAGCACCCATTTTATAAAGCAGATAAAAAACATATTGTTAAATGTAAAAAGATTGACAAAGTGGTTAAAAATGGTTAAACTATAGAAAAGTAATTTGATTATTAAAGAATTAGAATTAAGAGGTATATATTATGAAAGGATTAGAAAAGAATTTAACTGCAAAATTTTATAGCTTTTTTTACTTTATATTCTGGGGCTTTTATTTTAGCGCTGGCTATTTCTTTTGCAAAAATATGAATAAATCTTTTCTAATGAGTATTTAGTGAAACTTTTTATATATCTTAATATTTAAAAGTGTATTTAAAGTATAGTTTATTAAGAGAACTCATTAAGAGTTCTCTTTTTTTTATAACTGAAACTCCAAATTTCCAATTTGGCAAGATGAAGTTACACATTCGACCCAAAGGGAGAAGGTGTTTCATAACTGAAACTCCAAATTTTCAATTTGGCAAGTTGAAGTTACACATTCGACCTAAAGGGAGAAGGTGTTTCATAACTGAAACTCCAAATTTCCAATTTGGCAAGTTGAAGTTACACATTCGACCTAAAGGGAGAAGGTGTTTCATAACTGAAACTCCAAATTTCCAATTTGGCAAGTTGAAGTTACACATTCGACCTAAAGT
>NZ_JAASHD010000028.1:0-14457 GCF_019734375.1 Clostridium sp. K04 | reverse complement strand
GGGAGAAGGTGTTTCATAACTGAAACCCCAAATTTCCAATTTGGCAAGTTGAAGTTACACATTCGACCTAAAGGGAGAAGGTGTTTCATATATAAACTATTAAGTAGAATAGTATATAAGAGAGTAAAACTACTCACTTAAAACTACTAACTCATAAGTAATTTAAAGGGGGCAATTTAAATGGTAGTAATTTTAAAACCAAAAACAAGCAATGAAGCAATTAAAAAATTAACAGGAGAGTTAGAATCTTTAGGGGTTACTGTTAATCCTGTTACAGGAACGGAAATGAGTATTTTAGGGCTAGTTGGGGATACAACTAAAATAGACCCTTCATACATTGAAGCAAATCCAAATGTTGAAAGAGTAATGAAAGTCCAAGAACCTTTCAAAAAGGCAAATAGATTATTCCATCCAGAAAATACAGTAATTGATGTTAATGGACATACAATAGGTGGAAATAAAATTGCAGTTATAGCTGGACCTTGTTCTGTTGAAAGTAAGGAGCAAATTAAATTAGTAGCAGAAGAAGTTAAAAAATATGGAGCTGGTTTCTTAAGAGGTGGAGCATTTAAACCAAGAACTTCACCATATAGCTTCCAAGGATTAAAATATGAAGGATTAGATTTATTAAATGAAGCAAAGGCTAAAACTGGCTTGCCAGTTGTGACAGAGTTAATGTCACCATATGATATAGATACATTCGTTGAAAAGGCTGATATAATTCAAGTTGGTGCAAGAAATATGCAAAACTTTGATTTATTAAAGGAATTAGGTAAAATTGATAAGCCTATATTATTAAAGAGAGGTTTATCAGCAACAATAGAAGAACTTTTAATGAGTGCTGAATACATTATGGCTGGAGGTAATGAAAAAGTTATTCTTTGTGAAAGAGGAATAAGAACTTTTGAAACATATACAAGAAATACTTTGGATTTAAGTGCAGTACCAGCAATTAAAAGATTAAGCCACTTACCAGTAGTTATTGATCCGAGTCATTCTGCAGGTAAATGGTGGATGGTTGAACCACTTGCTAAAGCAGCTGTTGCAGTTGGAGCAGATGGCCTTATAATAGAAGTACACAATGATCCTCAAAAGGCATTATGCGATGGTCAGCAATCAATTAAGCCTGATGTATTTGCAAAATTGATGGAAGATTTAAAGCTAATAGCAGCTGCTGTAGGAAGAGAAATTTAAAACAGCAAGAGGAAGAAGATTTAAGAGTTAATAGTTATGAGTTAATAGTTCAAGGGAGAAATTAAGCAGAGCTGAATTTAAAAAATATATTATTAAGAAACTCCTACAGGAGTTTCATCCTTAACTATTAACTAAAAACTACTAACTCTTAACTAATGGAAGGGTGATGTAATGGAATTAGTAGTTGATTTAAAGGAAAGAAGTTATCCTATAATAATTGAAAATGGAGTTATTAATAGAGTAGCAGAAGAAGTTAGTAAGGTTTATAACGGTAGAAGAATATTTATAGTTACTGATGATAATGTAAATAAGTATTATGGTGATAAAGTTGTATCTTCATTAAAGAATAAAGATTTTGAAGTTAAGTTATTATCTTTAGAACCAGGGGAAAAGACTAAAAACTTTAATACATTACCTACTGTATATGATGCACTTTTAGATTTTAATTTAACTAGAAGCGATTTAATAATTGCATTAGGTGGAGGAGTTATTGGAGACTTAACTGGATTTGTAGCTTCTACATATTTAAGGGGAGTAGACTTTATTCAAATACCAACATCACTTTTAGCACAAGTTGATAGTAGTGTTGGAGGAAAAGTTGCTGTAGATTTAGAAAGAGGTAAAAACTTAGTAGGAAGTTTTTATCATCCTAAATGTGTCTTAATAGATCCAGAAGTATTAAATACATTAGATAATAGATTTCTTATAGATGGAATGGGTGAAGTTATTAAATATGGTTGTATTAAAGATAGTAAGTTTTTTGACTTATTAGAAAAAGTAGAAAATCATCAACATTTAATGAATTGTATGGAACAGATTATTCATGGATGTTGTGATATTAAAAGAGCAGTTGTAGAAAATGATGAAAAAGATAAAGGTGAAAGAATGCTTTTAAACTTTGGTCATACATTAGCTCATGCAATTGAGCAACACTATAATTATGAAAAATATAGTCATGGTGAAGCTGTAGCAATTGGTATGTATGAAATAACTAAGGTTAGTGAAGCAAAAGGTTTAACAAAGGAAGGAACTGCTGAGAGAATAAAAAATATTTTAGTTAAATATAATCTTCCTTATAAAATGGATGTTGATTTAAAAGAATTATTAGGGGCTATTAACTTAGATAAAAAGAAAATGGGAAATGACTTAAATCTCATAATATTAAAAGAAATAGGTAATTCAAAAATATATAAAACAACAACAAGCTTTTTTAGTTAAGGGGTTTAGATAGTTAATAGTCTTAGATAGTTAAAAATTGATAGTTAATAATTAAGAGTTAATGAATAAAGTCTGTTTGGACAGATTTTGGAAAAATATATTATTAAGAAACTCCTTAAGGAGTTTCAAACTTAAACTATTAACTATTAACTCAAAACTCTTAACTAACAGAAAGGGGAGCACATGGCAAATTTAAAGATAAATCCTTCAAGGCTTAAGGGAGAGGTTAAAATACCACCATCAAAGAGTATGGCTCATAGAGCTATTATTTGTGCAGCTTTAAGTGAAGGATTAAGCATTATAGAAAATATAGATTATTCAGATGATATTATAGCAACTATTGATGCAATGAAGTCTTTAGGAGCTACAATAGTTAGATATAAAGATCATTTAGAAGTAATTGGAGTATATGGAGTGCCTAAAAAGGCTAAAGATTTCAGAATTATAGATTGTAACGAATCAGGATCAACTTTAAGATTCTTAGTTCCTATATCATTACTATTTAGTGGAAGGAGTAAATTTATTGGTAAAGGAAACTTAGGAAAAAGACCATTAACTACTTATTATAATATATTTGATAATCAAGGAATTGAATATTCTTATGAAGAGGGAAATCTTAATTTAATTATTAATGGAAAGTTAAAACCAGGAGTATTTGAAGTTGAAGGTAATGTTAGTTCTCAATTTATTACAGGTTTATTATTTACATTACCATTATTAAATGGAGATTCTAAAATTATCATTACTACTGAAATGGAATCGAAGGGATACATTGATTTAACATTAAGAGCAATGAGTGATTTTGGAGTTGAAATAATTAATAATAATTATAGAGAATTTATTATTAAGGGAAATCAAAAATACAATGCTAGAAATTATAGAGTTGAAGGCGATTATTCCCAAGCTGCATTTTTCCTTTGTGCAGATGCGTTAGGAAATAATGTTTTATGTCAGGATTTAGATTTAAATTCCCTTCAAGGTGACAAGGAAGTAATAGATATTTTAGAAAGAATGAATGTTGTATTTAATTCAAAGGATACTGATGTTAAGGGAATTATTAATGGTGAATTAATTGCTACAATAATTGATGGAAGTCAATGTCCAGATATTATTCCAGTATTAACAGCTGTAGCAGCTTTATCAAAAGGTATAACAGAAATAATAAATGCAGGTAGATTAAGAATAAAAGAATGTGATAGACTTGCAGCAGTAACATCTGAGCTTAATAAATTAGGAGCTAAGATAATAGAAAAAGAAGATGGATTATTAGTTACAGGAGTAGAAAAATTAAAAGGTAATGTAGAAGTATGGAGTCATAAGGATCATAGAATAGCAATGACATTAGCAATTGCTTCTACAAGATGTGAAGAGCCAATAGTAATAAAAGATTATGAATGTATAGCAAAATCTTATCCACGATTCTTTGATGATTTTAGAACTTTAGGAGGAGATATTCATGAGTGGAATGTGGGGAAATAACATAAAAGTATCTATTTTTGGTGAATCTCATGGAAATGCAATTGGAATCAATATTGATGGATTACCTTCTGGCTTTGAAATAGATATTGATAAGATAATGGTAGAAATGGCAAGAAGAGCACCAGGTAAAAGTCCATTATCGACTCCAAGAAAAGAAGGAGATGTTCCAGAAATATTAAGTGGATATTTTGAAGGAAAAACAACAGGAACACCACTTTGTGCAATTATAAGAAATTCTAATACTAAATCTAAAGATTATTCAAAGCTTAAAGATGTGATGAGACCTGGACATGCGGATTATACTGGAGTTATAAGATATAATGGATTTAATGATTATAGAGGTGGAGGGCATTTTTCAGGAAGAATAACTGCACCGTTAGTATTTGCAGGAGCTATTTGTAAGCAAATATTAGAATCAAAAGGAATAGTAATTGCAGCACATGTTAATTCTATAGGTAACATAAAAGATAAAAGTTTTTTAGAAACTGATATAAATGATGAGTTATTAAATTCATTTAAGGGAAAGGAAATTCCATTAATAAATACTAATTTAGAAGCTTCAATGAGAGAAGAAATTATGAATGCAAGAAGTGATAAAGATTCTATAGGGGGAACTATAGAATGTGCTATCTTAGGTGTAAAACCAGGAGTTGGAAATCCATTTTTTGATTCAGTAGAATCCACATTAGCACATTTAATGTTTTCAGTTCCAGCAGTTAAAGGTATTGAATTTGGAAGAGGTTTTGATATTTCTAAAATGAGAGGTTCAGAAGCAAATGATGAATACTACTTAGATGGTGAAATTATCAAGACAAGAACTAATAACAATGGTGGAATTTTAGGTGGTATTACTAATGGAATGCCAATAGTATTTAATGTTGCAATTAAACCAACAGCTTCAATATTTAAGGAACAAAAAACTGTTAATATAGAAACTATGGAAGAAACTACTTTAAATATAGAGGGAAGACATGATCCATGTATAGTACAAAGAGCACTTCCAGTTATAGAAGCAGTAGCAGCAATAGGAATTCTTGAGTTAGTTAATAATTAATAGCTAGGAGTTTAGGGATAAATTTAGTTTAAGGTGAATTTAAAAAATATGTTTTAGAAATTTCCTAAGGAGTTTCTTCATTAACTCTTAACTAAAAACTCCTAACTAAACAAAGGGTGGTGATTAATGTGGATCTTTCAGAATGCAGGAAAGAAATTGACAATATAGATAAAGAGTTGGTTCAATTATTTGAAAAGAGAATGAATGTAGCAATAAATGTAGCTAAATATAAGATTGAAAATAATCTTCCTATATTTAATGAAGCAAGAGAAGTGGAAGTTATAAAAAAGAATGTTGATAGATTAAATAATAAAGAGTATTCAAAGCTTACAGAAAACTTCTTTAATCATTTAATGGCATTAAGTAGAAAGCTTCAAGCAGATATTTTTGAAGAAAATAATGATGATACTATAAGTAAAATAGAAGATACTATTTCAGTTAATAAAGATAAAAGAAGTTTAAATAATATTAGAATTGGTTATCAAGGAGTAAAGGGTTCTTTTAGCGAAGAAGCAATGATTAAATACTTTGGAGAGAACCATGAAAATAATAATTATGAAGAATTTGAAGATGTATTCTCTGCATTAAAGAATGATGAAATAGATTATGGAATATTACCTATTGAAAATTCATATACAGGTGCAATAACAAGTGTTTATGATTTATTAGTTAAGTATGGACTTTATATAGTTGGTGAAGAATGTATAAAGATAGACCAAAATTTAATAGGGGTAAAGGATACTAAGATTAATGATATAAAGGAAGTGTATTCACATCCACAAGGATTTGAACAAAGTAAAGAATTTTTAAGTAATTATAGTAATTTAAAACTTATTCCCTTTCATAATACAGCAATCAGTGCCAAGTATATATCAGAGTTAAATGATAAATCAAAAGCTGCAATCGCAAGCTTAAGAGCAGCTAAGATATATGATTTAGATATAATCCAAAAAGAAATAAATGATAAAGATGATAATCATACAAAGTTTATTATAGTAGGAAGAAAACTAGAATCATCAAAAGATTGTAATAAGATTACAGTAGTATTTTCTTTAGATGATAAGTCAGGTACTTTGTATAATCTTCTAAGACACTTTGCAGAAAATAATATTAACATGATTAAAATAGAATCTAGACCAAGTAAGAATGAACCTTGGCAATATCTTTTATATGTAGATTTTGAAGGCAATATAGAAAATGAAGATGTTAAAAAGGCAATTAGGTTAATTGAAGAAAATAGTGAATATTTTAAATTACTTGGAAGCTATAAGAAGGTTAACAAGCTGTAATTTAGTTAATAGTTAACAGTTAATAATTTAGAAATATAGTTAGAAATTCTGCAAGAATTTCATCCTAAATTATTAACTAAAAACTATTAACTCTTAACTAACCCAAAGGTGGTGTTTAAATGGAGTTCTATGGATTATTAGGGGAAAAGTTGAGTCATAGCTTATCACCGAGAATCAATAAAATAATATTAGAAAAAAATAAAACTGAAGGTGCATATAAATTATTTGAAATTCCAAAAGATAGATTAAATGATTTTGTAGAAGCGGTAAAATTGCTTAAGATAAAAGGTTTTAATGTTACAATTCCATATAAGGAAAGTGTAATGAAATACTTAGATTATATTTCAGATGAAGCAGCTAGAATTGGTGCGGTAAATACAGTAATGCTTAAAGCAAATAAGCTTTATGGATATAATACTGATTATTTTGGCATTAAAGTTATGCTTAAGAGTAAGAATATAAATGTAAAAAATAAAACTGCAGTTATCTTAGGATCTGGTGGTGCCTGTAAGGCTGTTATTACTTATTTATTGGATAATGAAGTAGAAAAGATATATATAGTAAGTAGAACACCGGAAAGTGTTAATTTAAATAAAATAGATAAGAAAATAAGTATTATTAATTATAATGAATTAAATAGTATAAAAGGATATTTAATTATTAATACAACTCCTGTTGGAATGTTTCCAAATGTTGATAATTCTGCAGTTAGTAAAGAGGTAATTAAAAATTTTGATGTAGCTGTAGATTTAGTATATAATCCTACACAAACTAAATTTCTTCAATTTGCAACAGAAGAAGGAAAAGTTGCTATAGGTGGATTACATATGCTAGTGGGGCAAGCAGTCAAAAGTCAAGCTATATTTAATGATAGGGAAATAAGTGAAGAGTTGATAAATTATATATACGATGATTTATCTAAAGATTTTAAGTAGTAGGAGTGTAGGTATGAAGGAGATGGAGAAAAGTATTACATTGATAGGGTTACCAGGATGTGGAAAGACTACGGTAGGAAATTTACTTTCAGATAAATTGAATTATGAATTTATAGATATGGATTTTTATATTGAAGATAATCAAGGAAAGACTATTATAGAGTTATTTAAAAATGGTGAAGATTATTTTAGAAATATAGAAACCGAAACTTGCAAAGAGCTTGGAGAGAGAAGTAAAACTATCATTTCTTCAGGTGGAGGAGTTGTAAAGAAGCGTATAAATATAGAATATTTAAAGAAAAATTCTATAGTTGTTTTTATTGATAGACCAGTAGAAAATATATTAGGAGATATAGAAGTTGAAAAGAGACCTTTACTAGCAAATGGTAAAGAAGTATTATATAAATTATATGATGAAAGATATGACTTATATAAAGAATACTGTGATTATAGAGTTGAAAATACAGGAAGCCTAGAAGAGGTCGTTAATAAAATAGCAAAAGTTGTAAATAGGTAATGGTTAAAAGTTAAGGAATAAATTCTGCTTGAGCAGGCTTTAGAAAAATATATTATTAAGAAATTAACTATTAACTCAAAACTATTAACTAAATGAAGTATGGAGGTATGGTAGAAATGATTATTGTAATGAATCCTAAATGCAGCGAAAGAGAAGTAAAGGCTGTAGAAAATGAATTAACTAAACAGGGGTTAGGTGTTAACCTTTCTCAAGGATCAACTTTTTGTATTATAGGTGTAGTTGGTGAAACTAGAATTATAGATCCAGATAAAATACTATCTTTTGATGGTGTAGATAAAATATTGAAAGTAGAAGAGCCATTTAAAAAAGCAAATAGATTATTTAAACCAGAGGATACAATTGTCAACGTAGATGGAACTTTAGTTGGTGGAAACCATCTTGGAATTATGGCAGGTCCATGTTCTGTTGAAAGTGAAGAGCAAATAATTGAAATAGCTAAGTCTATAAAAGAATCAGGGGCAAATTTCTTAAGAGGAGGAGCCTTCAAGCCAAGAACTTCACCTTATAGCTTCCAAGGCTTAGAGCTAGAAGGATTAAAATTATTAAAAGTTGCAAAAAAAGAAACTGGTTTACCGATAGTTACAGAAATAATGTCTACTAAATATATAGATGAATTTGTAAATAATGTTGATGTAATTCAAGTTGGTGCTAGAAATATGCAAAACTTTGATTTATTAAAGGAATTGGGAAAGACTAATAAACCAATATTACTTAAGAGAGGTTTATCTGCTACTATTGAAGAATGGCTTATGAGTGCTGAATATATAATGGCTGGTGGAAATGAAAATATTATTCTTTGTGAAAGAGGAATAAGAACATATGAAACTTACACTAGAAATACTTTAGATTTAAGCGCTATACCAGTAATTAAAAAGCTATCACATTTACCAGTAATAGTAGATCCAAGTCATGCAGCAGGATATTGGTACTTAGTTGAGCCACTTGCAAAAGCAGCAATAGCAGCAGGAGCAGATGGACTTATGATAGAAGTTCATAATAATCCTCAATGTGCATTAAGTGATGGACAACAATCACTTAAACCAGCTTTATTTGATAAGGTGATGAAGAAAGTAAAAGTTTTAGCTGAAATAGAAGGAAAAACATTATAGTTAAGAGTTAATAGTTATAAATTGGTAGTTAAGGATGAAACTTTTTTAGGAGTTTCTTAAATATCTTTAACTACTAATTTTTAACTCAAAACTATTAACTAATTAAAATGGGGGGCATTATGAGAATAGTTATTGTAGGTCTTGGTGTTATTGGTGGTGGATATGCAATGGCACTTAAGGAAGCAGGATATAGTGAAGTCTACGGTGTAGATAAAAATATAGAAACATTAAAAAAGGCAAAGGCTTTAGGAATTATTAAAGAAGGTTATGAAGATGGGAAGGATATAATTCAAAGCGCTGATTTAATTGTCTTAGCTATTTATCCTAATCTAGTAAAAGATTTTATTATAAAAAATAAAGAGTATTTTAAAGATGGGACAATAATAACAGATGTAACTGGAATTAAACAGTTATTTATAAATGAAATAATTGAGATATTACCAGATAAAATTGATTTTGTTTTTGCACATCCTATGGCGGGTAGAGAGAAAAAAGGCATAGACTATGCAACTAATCAGGTTTTTAAAGGGGCGAATTTCTTAATTACAGTTATTGATAGAAATAAGGATAAAAATATAAATTTAATTGAAGATTTAGCATACAAGATGGGGTTTAAACATGTTAAAAGAATATGTCCAAAGTATCATGATGAAATGATTGCATTTACTAGTCAGTTGCCTCATGCTTTAGCAGTAGCTCTTATAAATAGTGATATTGAAGGAAGAAATACAGGAGAGTTTATAGGGGATAGTTATAGGGATCTAACTAGAATTGCAAATATTAATGAATCTTTATGGAGTCAATTGTTTTTAGGAAATAAAGAAAATTTACTTAAAACTATTTATAATTTTGAAGCTGAATTGGATAAAATTAAGGCTTGTTTAGAGAAAGATGATAAAGAAGGACTTCAAGAGTTATTTATAAAGTCTTCAAAAAGAAGAGAAAAATTATAGATTAATGTATTTAAATTTAAGATAGGTTAAAAGATGGTATCTATATTTTAGAGGCCATCTTTTTTAGCTATGTATAAAATTTAAAATAGTGGAGAAAAGTATAAACGTAAGGATGGTAATATTTTTATATAATATAATAATTTGCTTGAAACCGTTTATTAAATATAGAAAAGGATAAATTTAAAGGGAATTTGCTAAATATCAAAATTGATATAGGTTACAAATTAGAGTAGTATTGCCTCTTGTATATCTAATTGGAAAGGGAGAGATTATTTTGGCAGAACCAAAAAAAATAACAAAACAATTTATTATATCACAAACTGTTTTATATGTTTTTATAATGGCATTTGTAATAATGTTTAAAACTATTTTTGGAGATAAAAACACATTGGTGGGAGTAATGGGAATAACAGCAATTTTAATGTTGACACAAGTTAATCTTACTATTTCTCCAGTAAAAAACTTATTTAAATTAATTGTAATAAATATAGGAATTGGAGTATTTACATATTTAGCAAATCTTAATGTATGGGGGGCTATACCTCTAAATTTTATAGCTATATTTATAATAATTTATACATTTTATTATAATTTAAAGTCACCAGTTTATTTACCATTTTCATTACAATATTTATTTCTATTAGCTACTCCAATTACTGCAAAGGAATTACCAATGAGATTACTTTCACTTTTAGTAGCTCCAATTGGAATTATGTTAATACAATTTATTGTTAACAAAAATAAAACTACTAAGGTTGGAAATAAATTAATAGGTAGTATTTGTGATGATCTTATAAAAAAAATAAATGATAAAAGTTTAAATAAACAAGAAATTAATAAATCAATTAAAATTAATTCTACTGAATTTAGAAAAATTATTTATGATAATAGAAAAGATGAATTTTATGTAACGGAAGAAGGTAGGATAAAATTAAATATTGTTGTGGTCTTAGAAAAGCTATCAAATTTATTAGATAAAGATATTGATAATAAATATGTATTAGAGGATTTATCAATTTGTTTACAAGAAGTAAAGCGTAGTTTAGGAAAAGAAGATAATTTGAATAATGTTAATGATATTATAACTAATATATTAAATAAATATAAGGATGATAATATACATGGCTTAGATACTTTAAGAATATTAAATACTATTAATATGTTGAAGATATCATTAGAAGAATTAAAATTATTAGGTAAAGAAAATTATAATAAGATAGAAGCTAATGGTGATATACCGGAAGACTATAAAATGGTTAATGTTCATAAGAAAGAATTTTATAAAAAGTCAGTAAAATTTTCTTATGCTGTTAGGGTATCATTAGGTGTGGCTATCTCAGCTTTTATTGCAGATTATTTTAAATTTTCAGAAGGAAAATGGATTTACTTCACAGCGATGGCTATAATAATTCCTATATATGAATTATCTAAGAAAAAGATTAAAGACAGGATGTTTGCAACACTTGTTGGGGGAGTCATTGTAGTTTTATTATTCACTATATTTACAAATACATTAGTCAGAGTGTTAATAATAATGGCAGCAGGTTATTTAAGATCATATGCATTTACATATAGGTATGGAACTATTTATACTACAATATGTGCAATTGGGTCTGTTGCCATGTCTGGTGGAGCAGTAGTATTAACTATTAATAGAATAGTATTTGTTATATTAGGAACAATAATTGGGATTATAATTAATAGATTTGTACTACCGGTAAAAATGAAAGATGCTAATAATGAACTATCAGAAATGTATACAGATGTAATTGATGGGATGCTAAAAGAAGTATATGAAAAAGCAAAGAATGAAAATGATAATAGGCATGAAATGGATACGTTATTACTAGTAAGCACTATGATAGAAGAGAAAATATCAGCTAATAATGCTGATTATATTACTGAAGAAATTGATAATTATTTTGATAAAATAAGAATTTTAATTGTTGATATTTATCAGTTATATACATTAGTAAGAAGAAGTGAAATTAATCTTAACAATGTTGAATATATGCTTGATGATTTAAAGATGTTATCTAATCCAATAAATGGAGATATAGATATGACAATAAAAAGAGTAGAAGAACATATCAAATCAACTAAAGGGATTGAGAATAAGATAATCTTTGCAAGCATAAGAGGTGTTTTAGCTGAAATAAAAGAAGTAAAAGAAATGAAATAAATATTGGCTAAAGAAAATGAAGAATAAAAAGTGAATAAATTAATATAAAATACATCAAAAAACCTAGGTAAAAATATTCTAGGTTTTTTGTTATTATGGTAATAAAATAAACTGAATTATTAGGTTTAGGTGAACTACTATAGTTAGTAACTATGATATATATTGAAGTACTCTATAAGAGCTAAGATAAATATGTAAAAATATATGGATAATTTTTTTGATAATGCTGTATAATATTTACATACTTATTTAAGGGGGAAGCAATATGTATTGTAAAAATTGTGGAGAGAAACTAAATGAAGGTGTTAACTTTTGTTTTAAATGTGGATTTAAAGCTGGAGATGGAAATGGATATTGTGATAAATGTGGTGTTAAAGTAAATGGCACTACTTGCTATAATTGTGGAAACAATTTTGAAGATTATACTGATGATATAAATCAAAATGAGGATAATGGATTTAATAGCAATCAAAATTATTCTAATAATTATAATAATCAAGGCAATTACAATACTAACAATAATAATCAAGGATATAATAACCACAATTATAATAATAACCCTAATTATAATCAAAATTATAATAATGTTGTTAGAAGACCAAAATCACGAATTGCAGCAGGAATATTAGGAATATTAGTGGGTGGACTTGGAATACACAGATTTTATTTAGGGTATATAGGAATTGGTATTATACAAATTGTAGTAACAATTTTAACTTGTGGTGCAGGAAGTCTTTGGGGATTCATTGAGGGAATACTTATTTTATGTGGAACTACAATAACAACTGATGCTGATGGAATACCTTTATCTGATAACTAATAAAACAGTTTAAGACTAAAAA
Organism: Clostridium sp. K04; assembly: GCF_019734375.1. Taxonomy (NCBI): domain Bacteria; kingdom Bacillati; phylum Bacillota; class Clostridia; order Eubacteriales; family Clostridiaceae; genus Clostridium; species Clostridium sp. K04. The sequence goes on along the minus strand of NZ_JAASHD010000028.1, from coordinate 1,664 downwards.
GTAATATGCATTAAAATAAGGGTGATTAGGAATGAATGAGAGAATTGAAAAAATAGTAAATGACGAATTAAAATCTGGAAATCTAGCAGGGGTAAGTATTTGCGCCATTAAGAATGGAAAAGAAATTTATAATAAACAATTTGGGTATTCTAATTTAGAGGAAAGAACAAAAGTAAAAAGGGATACTATTTATAACATATATTCAATGTCTAAGCCTGTTACAGCAGCAGCGACAATGCTATTAATAGAAAGAGGAAAATTAACATTAGATACGCCAGTATGTAGTATTTTAGATGGCTTCAAAAATCAACAGGTTTTAGTAAATGGGATTTTAGAACCTGTTAAAAGAGATGTTGTAATAAAAGATCTTTTAACTATGACTTCTGGTGTGGCATATCCAAGTGATAGCGAAGTCGGACAAATTACTAATAAAGTAGTTGATGAAGCAATTGAAAAAGAATTAATGAGGAAGCCGTTAACTACAGTAGAATTTGCTAATAAATTAGGACAAGTTCCTTTAGAATTCCAACCAGGAGAAAAATGGGCTTATGGTTTTTCGGCAGATATTCTTGGAGCTGTAATTGAAGTTATTTCAGGAAAAGAATATAGAGAGTTTTTAAAAGAGGAATTTTTTATACCATTAGAAATGATAGATACAGATTTTTATGTTCCGGAAGAAAAGTGGGAAAGATTTGCAAAGGTATATGAATATTTTGAAGAAGAGCCTAAACTAAGGCCATATCAGGGATATAACTTAGCTATAATGAGGCAAAATAGATTGCCAGGTTTTCAATCAGGTGGAGCAGGATTAGTTTCAACACTTGATGATTATTTACATTTTGATACAATGATACTGAACAATGGAGTTTACAAAGGTAATATAATATTAAGCAAAGAGTCAATAGACTTTATGAGAACTAATCATTTGAACGAAGAACAATTAAAAAGTTATGATTGGGAAGATTTAAAAGGATATGGGTATGGTACTTTTGTAAGAGTACTAAAGGATAAAGAATTAGCAAATACACCAGGCAGGATAGGCGAGTTTGGTTGGGGAGGATGGGCTGGAACAGAGTCTATCATTGATCCGGAAAGTAATATGATAGTTTTATACTTTATTCAAAGAATTAATAAATGTGATAATGTTGAAAAGGAAATAAGAAAATATCTTTATGAAATTGTATAATAAAATAAGTTAAAATGATAGATAAAAGTTAAATGAAGTCTGAGTTGATGTCTAAATTAATGAAAACATATATAAAATACCACTATTAATTGTAAATATAAGAATAATAAAAAGTATGTAAAAATGGAGTAAGAATTATTTCTTACTCCATTTAAATTTGTAAAACAATATGTTAAAAATTTTTGTTATTTATTTTTATATTATATCAGTATATTTTATGAGTATACTCTAATAAACTTAAGTAAATTTATAACTTTATAAGTGTAATAAAACTAACAGTCCATAGAGTAGAATTTTCTTGTTTTTACACATTTGATGAAAAAATTACTAATTAATTTTACTGAAAGAGGGTTTGGAATAATATTGAATCATATGTTATTATAGTAAGTGCGGTAATTATATCGAATCTGTTAAGCTGATATGAAAAAATAGCTTGATTTTTCATAGAATTGCTCGCTCTTTGAAAATTATATAAGTT